>NZ_DFBY01000007.1:0-43883 GCF_002366815.1 Psychrobacter sp. UBA3068
TACGGATTTGACGGCAGGGGTCAACACGGTTAATTTTATAAACGATAGATGATAAAAATCCCTCTATATTGTGGTATAGAGGGATTTTCCTTAAACGCTGTTTCCGAGGTTAGAGGGTTTGAGGATTGTCTAACATGTGCTGTTCACGCAGCTTTTGGCGCAGCACTTTTCCAACATTACTCTTGGGTAGTTCACTGACGAATTCTATGTGGCGTGGGCACTTATAACCCGTCAAGTTATCTAGGGCAAAGTCTTTAATATCACTTTTGGTGACATTGTTGTCAGCGGGGACGATGTAAATTTTGACCGCTTCACCTTGATGTTCATCAGGAATACCAATCACCGCACAGTCAATAATTCCATCACAGTCTAGCATGACGGATTCAATCTCATTAGGGAAGACGTTAAAGCCTGAGACCAAAATCATATCTTTTTTGCGGTCAAGTAGGGAGATATAGCCTTGTTCATCCATACTAATGATATCGCCAGTACGGAAGTAGCCATCGCTGGTAAAGTCGTTTGAGTTGTCTTTATTGAAATAGCCGGAGGTGATGTTTGGGCCTTTAATGCACATCTCACCCGCTTGATTTAATCCTACACGTTCACCATTATCATCGACAACGATAATATCGACACTAGGAACGGGGATGCCAATAGTTCCGTTGAATTTACGGTCAGTAATGACGTTTGCAGTACCGGCCGCGACGCCTTCAGTCATACCCCAACCTTCCACCATCGGGCAGCCAGTAACATCTAACCAGCGGGCAGCTGTTTGCTCAGTTGCGGCCATACCACCAGCTTGGGTGATGCGTAGTGAGCTAAAGTCTAAGTCTTTAAAGTTTGGCTGGTCAAGCAAGCCTTTAAACAGCGTGTTGACCGCTGGGAAAATGTGGAACGGCTGTTTGGAGAGGGTTTTGATAAAGCCTGGCATATCGCGTGGGTTTGGCACCAAGATAAAGGTATAGCCTGAGCGCATACCCAGTAAACTGAGCATAAAGGCGAAGATATGGTAAAGCGGTAACGCCATGACCATATTGATATACACCTCATTGATCTCTGAGGTTACAGGACGGTACCAAGCTTCTGACTGCATCGCGGCTGCTACGACGTTACGCTGAGTCAAAACAGCACCCTTAGACAGACCTGTCGTGCCACCCGTGTATTGCAGGATGGCTTTTTGTTGCATGGTGGTTTTTGGTGCTTGGATAGGTAGGTTTTTCCCTTTTTTTAGCACATCAGGGAACTTGGTGACATCGTATTTAGGATCATTAAGATTGTATTTAGGTACTAAGCGCTTGACCTGACGAATGACTGTATTGACCAGTATTCCTTTTAATCCCATCATATCACCCATCTTTGATAGGACGATACGTTTGATATTCGTTTCTTCAATCACTTGCTCGAGCGCTTGCGCAAAGTTATCGACCACAAAGATAACCTGAGCCCCTGAATCATTTAACTGATGACGTAGCTCACGGCCTGTGTATAGAGGGTTCACAGGCGTGCAAACATACCCTGCCCGTAAAATACCGATCATCGTTGGCAAGTACTGAGGCACGTTTGGCATCATGAGAGCAACGACACTGCCTTTAGGAATCCCTTGTGCCTGCAACCAGGCTGCCACAGCAAGTGACGCCTTATCAACGTCGCCATAAGTGTGGGTGACGCCCATACAGATAGTCATTGGATGCATACGAAAGCGGTTAAAGCACTCTTCATATAGCTCTATGAGGCTCTCATACTGATCAGGGTTAATAGTCTTGGGTACGTTTTCTGGATATTGAGCAAGCCAAGGCTTATCTGCTGTCATACTTAGCGTCCTTAAATGTTGAGATAAGTTAAGGTTCTATAAAGAAGTAGTCACATCCATGTCAACAATGCCAGTCATCGCGTTAAACGCAATGGATTGTCGCGTGCTATCCTATTTATTCACAGACTGCTCAAATACGGGCCTTTATGTCGTTTATTCAACTACTAAGAGCAAGCTTATCAGTCGAGTAAACGGGTAATACTGATGCTACTAGAACGTATCACTTATAAATAAAGCGAACAAACTGACTTTAATGAACGTAGTATTTACTTACATTAATAAAGAGTAGCGTAACGTATTTTGGCAATACATTAACATAACCACCATTGATTTCGTTACACTTATAAAAGAACTTAATAGTTTATAATTAAGTTTGATAAATCGAAGAATATATGGTGTAACTTTAAAATGATGAATGGTAGGTAAAAGAAGGTAAACGGTAATTTCTTTAGGAAAATCCAAGAAACGTCACATTTCCCCTTTATGGATGAAGGATAGTTGATAAATTTTTCTTAACATCACATTTACAAACTGGTAAT
Source organism: Psychrobacter sp. UBA3068 (assembly GCF_002366815.1). Taxonomy (NCBI): domain Bacteria; kingdom Pseudomonadati; phylum Pseudomonadota; class Gammaproteobacteria; order Moraxellales; family Moraxellaceae; genus Psychrobacter; species Psychrobacter sp. UBA3068. The sequence goes on from NZ_DFBY01000007.1 coordinate 2,350, forward strand.
GTTTTGCATAAAAATTATGGCCTTATATGAAAAAAGCACTCTACACTGAGTGTAGAATGCTTTTTGGTCAGGGATTGACTACGTATTACGCAGGATGGTCGGCACGGTGCTTTTCACGAAGTTTTTGGCGTAGTACTTTGCCTACGTTACTCTTTGGCAGTTCGCTGACGAACTCTATGTGGCGTGGGCACTTATAACCCGTCAAGTTATCTAGGGCAAAGTCCTTAATGACTTCTTCAGTCACGTTATTATCAGCGGGGACGATGTAAATTTTGACCGCTTCACCTTGACGCTCGTCAGGGATACCAATCACCGCACAGTCAATAATTCCATCACAGTCTAGCATGACAGATTCAATCTCATTAGGGAAGACGTTAAAGCCTGAGACCAAAATCATATCTTTTTTGCGGTCAAGCAAGGTAAAGTATCCTTTATCATCCATGCTGGCAATATCGCCAGTACGGAAGTAGCCATCGCTGGTAAAGTCATCACTACTGTCTCTGTTCAGATAACCTGAGGTCACGTTTGGCCCTTTGATACACATCTCACCCGCTTGGTTTACACCAACTCGTTCCCCATTTTCATCAATAAGAATAATGTCGACGCTAGGAACGGGGATGCCGATAGTTCCGTTGAATTTACGATCAGTAATGACGTTTGCAGTACCGCCGGCGACACCTTCAGTCATACCCCAACCTTCTACCATCGGGCAGCCAGTGACTTCTAACCAACGAGTGGCTGTTTGCTCAGTTGCGGCCATACCACCAGCTTGGGTGATGCGTAGTGAGCTAAAGTCTAAGTTATTAAAGTTTGGCTGATCAAGCAAGCCCTTAAACAGCGTGTTGACCGCTGGAAAAACATGGAATGGCTGTTTAGAGAGGGTTTTGATAAAGCCTGGCATGTCGCGTGGGTTTGGCACCAAGATAAAGGTGTAGCCTGAGCGCATACCCAATAAGCTAAGTGAAAAAGCGAAGATATGATAGAGCGGTAACGCCATGACCATATTGATATATACCTCATTGATCTCTGAGGTCACGGGACGATACCAAGCTTCTGCCATCAATGCCGCAGACACTATATTGCGCTGTGTCAGTATAGTGCCTTTAGACAGACCTGTCGTGCCACCCGTATACTGTAGGATGGCCAATTGGTCTAAGCTCATTTTTGGCGCATGGAACGGTAAGTTTTTCCCTTTTTTTAGCACATCAGGGAACTTGGTAACTTCATGCTTGGGGTCGTCGAGCTTATACTTAGGGATGAGACGCTTGACTTGACGGACAATGGTGTTGACCAACATTCCCTTTAGTCCCATCATATCACCCAGTTTAGATAAGATAATACGTTTGATTGCAGTCTCATCGACTACCTGCTCGAGCGCTTGCGCGAAGTTATCGACCACAAAGATAACCTGAGCCCCTGAGTCATTTAACTGATGGCGTAGCTCACGGCCTGTATACAGGGGATTAACAGGGGTGCAAACATACCCTGCCCGTAAAATACCAATCATCGTTGGCAAGTACTGAGGCACGTTTGGCATCATGAGAGCAACGACACTGCCTTTAGGGATTCCTTGAGCTTGTAACCACGCTGCCACAGCAAGTGACGCCTTATCAACGTCGCCATAAGTGTGGGTGACGCCCATACAGATAGTCATTGGATGCATACGAAAGCGATCAAAGCACTCTTCATACAGCTCCATTATACTGCTATATTTATCTGGATTGATCGTCTTAGGTACACCATTAGGATAATGGGCTAGCCAAGGTTTATTCGGCGTCATAGTCAGCGTCCTTGAAGTCTAAAATAGGTTGAGATTGTGTAGTAAAGCAGTCTTATCCGTGTCAATAAAACCCATCAGCGCTGACATAAAACGTGTATCGCTGAGAGTAATCCTATCCTTATCTATTGACTGGCTGCTAGGTTTTAATTGCTGTTGTACGACTTTACTTAACGATTCTTCAGAAACCTAGCTAAGTAAAACCAACAACTCAATAGTACACTGTGGCTTTTGTAGAAGCGCTACCTTTTATTTATCACTAAAATAATAAATAAATGATACATTTAAGAAATACATTAGCATGAATACACGCTAATACCACACTAATATGCAAGACTGTGCAGTACAAAAATAAAGATGAAAATTTCAAATTGTGTCTAATGTAGGATTAGCAGGTCTCTCGCCAGTTCTCAGATTGAGATAAAGTGACCAGTATTGTGATTATACGCGTAAAATACCTCAGCTCTTACCGACCTATTAAACGAATGTTTGCCGAAATTTAGTATAAGTTAGCAGAGTAAGAGTACGCTCAGCCCAATACCGTTCATTTCTTGAGAGGGGTTAAGGCAGAATAAGTTGTTTGTTTTTATTAAAAAACCGCCGATAAATGAGTAAAGTGCTGATCGTACAGCCAAGCGTGCTACTTACACATATCAGGAACATGGTGACTATCTGATAACGAACGGCTTGAGTGGGATCAGCCCCAGCCAGTATTTGACCCGTCATCATACCGGGCAAGCTGACAATGCCGACAACCAACATAGAGTTAAGCGTGGGCGTCATACCATTAATAATTGCGGCCCGTATTGGTTCGTGTACCGCTTCAAATGGACGAGCTGCTAGGCTTAACATCATCTCAATGCGGCCTTGCTGCTCGTGAAAGCTTTCAATCAGCTGATTGCTGGTCAATGAAATGGCGGTCAAAGAGTTGCCTAATATCAAACCTAAGATAGGGATAATAAACTGCGGCGTATACCAAGGCTGGACGTTTAAAATAACAATGATGGCTATGGCAGTGACCAATACAGCCGAAGCACTGACTGCGAGAAGGGTATCGACCAACAGGCCTTTATAGTGGCGTTTGACACGGTTTTTGGCCGCGCTCCCGGCAATGAGGGTCATAATGGTTAAAATCAGTAGGACTTCATACCACTGTTCACGGGCAAAAATCCACGCCAATATCAGACCAATAAAACTTAGCTGAACAACAGTACGAATAGCAGCGGTTAAGAGGGTTTTAGTGAGCTGCAAGCGTAGTTGCCAAGAGATGATAAGGACGATGATAATAAGGCTGCTGGTAAGAGCAATATCACCATAAGTTAAAAATATTTGCGTGTCGTCCATACCGATCATAGTGACTCATTATCAAGGAGATGAAAGCAGGGTGAGGTCCAACGAGACTGTGTGCAAAATTTGTGTGTTGATCTTAGGGTTAGGGCGCGTTCTCAATTCAATTTATCTCATGTTGATGACCATTTTTAAAATAAAGACGGGCCTAGAACACTTTACTTAATACGCCTGCTTGCATAGACCAATGCTGATCAGCGAATGGCATGACATCTTGTGTGTCATGAGTCACCCATAACAACGTACGCTGCGTCTTGGCCCGAGCCCAGTTAACGAGTAAATGTACCAATTGAGTTGATACTTCGCTGTCTAAAGCAGCGGTAGGCTCATCCAATAATAGTACTTGCGGGCTCAGTTGTAAAAGACGTAAAGTATTGACCAGCTGTCGCTCACCGCCGGATAAATAATTGGCTTCTTGCTGCAAAAAATCAGCGCTACGCCCGAGGGAGGAAAGCTGCGTGATGTGCCAATCCATATCAAAATTTCGATGCTGATGGGCTTGTAAATTATAAGGCATTTGCAGGTTATCTAACACACTACCTTCTAACAGCTGGGGGTGCTGAGCGAGTAGGGAGACTTGTGTGCGCCACTGCGTCGGCTCAGTATCATGGATACTGTGATAAATTGGATTATGTAGTTGGTCTACGCTTTGCAAGCAGACCTCACCGCTATCCATGGGTAATAATCCTGCAAGCACGCGTAATAATACTGACTTGCCGCTACCAGAAGCACCAGTCAAAACCGTCACCTGTCCTGCTAACAGTTTGCCACTGGCATCGCTTATTAATGGATGCTGATGAGGGGCTGAGACGGCCTCTTTATTGGTATTGTTCTTTATTTTGGTGAGCCACTTGTAGTATGTGCCGGATAGGGTGGATGCGGTAGTAGAACGGTTTTGTTGACTTGGCTCCACGCTCATAGAGCGCTTATTATGTACCCAGATACTTTTAAATTCTAGCATAAGGCGCTTCTTATGAGTGTGTTAATAGAATAAGTCATTACTCATCAGCATTTTGTGTGATCGCTTTTTGAATGGCGTCCCGTAAGCTTTGGGGCACACGAATAGGCCGCATAGGCGCAGTACGAGTAGCTTGAGTCTCATCGTTAGACATCGACTCTGGTGTTACTTGGTTTTGGACGCAAGCAATAACAATTCTAGCGCTACTTAATAAATGGCGACTGTTTTTGGTGTTGTCGGTCGAGTTGCCTTTTGGTGTATGCCGGTGAATGCTTTGATAAAATACCATGCTGGCAGGTTTTAGTTCGACTTTATCGATACGCACGTTGATGATTTCATCTAAAAGGATGGCTCTTTTATATTGCAAATCTGCTTGGCTCACAACAAAATGCTGTATGTCGCCGCTATCAGACTGTAGAAAGTAACCGTTTAAACCAAGCTTAGTAAACCAGTCACGTCGGCAGTTTTCAAAAAAGACCAGATGGTTGGCATGATAGACTATGCCACCGGCATCAGTATGGTTGATGTAAACGTTATAGTCAGTCGCAAACAGCGGTGTGGTTGTCTGGTCAGATTGTGCCTTGTTAGAAATTGATACGGTGTTTGTAGGGTTGCTTTTAGGGGTTGTCATAGTAATACTCAATCAAGTGTTGATAGCGGTCATTTAATAAAGGTGATTTAATAAAAATCGATGTGTGTGATAATAATAGCTACTCTAGCTTAAGATATAAAGGCACGCAACAGAAAGGCTGGCCTACGACTGTTATCATGGTTGTTTTAGCGCCACATTTTAATCAATTAGTATAGGATGGTTTATGCCCCGTTTTGTCAGTTTTAACATCAATGGTATTCGCGCCCGTCAACATCAGCTTGAGGCGGTACGCGAGGTAATCGATCCTGATGTGATAGGTCTACAAGAAACCAAAGTTCACGATGAGCAGTTTCCACTCGATAACATAGAAAGTCTTGGCTATCACGTAGAATATTTTGGACAAAAAGCCCACTATGGCGTGGCTTTATTGTCCAAGGTGGCCCCTATATTTGTCCAAAAAGGCTTTCCTGACGAAGATGGTGAGGCACAAAAGCGTTTTATCCACGCTCGCTATGAGTTTGAGGGACGCGAAATTGATGTGCTTAATGGTTATTTTCCGCAAGGAGAGAGTCAAGACCATCCCACTAAATTCCCAATGAAGCGGGCTTATTATGCTGATTTAATGGCTTACATTGATACGTTAAAAGCGGAAGGACGTTCGCTTGTCATCATGGGTGACATGAATATTGCTCCAGAAGATATCGATATCGGTATTGGTGAGGTCAATGCAAAGCGCTGGCTTAAAAACAGAAAAACCTCTTTTTTACCAGAAGAACGCGCGTGGTATAGCGCATTGATGTCGCGAGAGCTGACCGATACTTACCGTTTGCACTATCCAGAGAGCACAGAGTTATACAGTTGGTTTGATTACCGCAGTCGTGGTTTCAATGACGATCCTAAGCGTGGCTTACGTATCGACCATATCTTATGCACCGCTGATCTCGTTGATACTTGTGTCGATGCAGGTATCAGTTATGAACTACGAGCCATGGAAAAACCCTCTGACCATGCGCCAATTTGGTCGGCATTTGATCTGAGTAAATCGTAGTAATGATAGGGTGTTTGCCAAAAAACACTTTACTATATAAACAATACTGAAAGTTAAAAATAAGGATGTAACGATGGCCGTCGGAAATGTTGCAGTACCCAATACTATTTATCCTATCGAAGGTATCAAGCTCAGTGCCACTGCGGCAGGGGTACGCTATAAAGATCGTGACGATTTGGTCGTGATGGAAATAATCGATACCGCCACCACTGCAGTTGTCACGACAAAAAATACCTTTTGTGCCGCCCCTGTACGCGTACTGCGTGAGCATTTTTCTAAGACCAGTCCACGCTATTTAGTGACCAATACTGGCAATGCCAATGCGGGTACTGGCGCTGATGGTAAGCGTCGAGCCATCGATATCTGTGCGGCATTGGCGAGCAAAGCAGGTGTGGATGTGAGCGCCGTATTGCCATTCTCTACAGGTGTGATTGGTGAGCCGTTAAATAGCGATGCTGTTATTGCGGGCTTAGATGAGGCCATTGCTAATTTGGCTCCTAACAATTGGCTAGCTGCGGCTAATGGTATTCGTACCACTGATACTATTCCCAAGCTTGCCAGCCAAAAAGTTGATGTGGGTAATCTCAGTTATCACATTACTGGTATGTCAAAAGGGTCAGGAATGATACGCCCAAATATGGCGACCATGCTAGGCTACGTGGCAACCGATGCCAATATCGCGGCTGACTTATTACAAGAGATGCTAAGCGCAATCAATGAACAGTCTTTTAATCGCATCACAGTCGATGGCGATACCTCAACCAATGACTGCTGTGTCCTAGTAGCGACAGGCACGGCCAGCTCAGAGATCATTGACAGCCCAGAGCATCCGCACTATCAGCCAGTGTTTGCGGCTTTAACTGAGGTTTTTGTACGCCTAGCGCAGTTAATTGTACGAGATGGTGAAGGTGCGACCAAGTTTATGACAGTAAAAGTCACTGGTGGGCAGACGACACAAGAGTGCTGCGATGTGGCCTATGCGGTCGCGCATTCACCTCTAGTGAAAACAGCATTCTTTGCTAGTGATGCCAATTGGGGTCGTATCTTGGCGGCAGTGGGTTATGCTGGAATCGAAGATCTCGACACAGAGCAAGTCGATGTGTATTTAGATGAAGTGATGATTTGCCAAAATGGTGGCGTTGCCCCTCATTATACAGAAGAGGCGGGCAAGACGGTCATGAGCCGCCCTGAGATTACCATTCATATCGATCTTGCTCGTGGCGAAGCCAGTGATACGGTTTATACTTGCGATTTATCCTACGATTACGTCAAGATTAATGCCGATTATCGTAGCTAAAGGTTTTTATACCTAGTAATTTTTCGCTGTTCTTATCGTTAAGCCAGAGTGCGCCTCACTCTGGCTTTTTATTGTTTAGTTCTCACTTTGCCTGATTAGCAATTCACTCCATTATTGCATACGTTTTCTTAACATCAGTTGCAAAAGCTGACGTTACTTTACAAAGCAGTCATAGAGGGCAAGAGGATTGGCGACCTATACTAGTTTTAGTAAAGGAAAGACAGTATTGTTGATGCCGTCAGAGGCTTATTAAACAGACTTTCGTTAAAAAAGTCTCGTTAAATGTTTTTGTTTAGCATCGACAGTAGCGTGATAACAATGACCCAATTGCCTGATATGTTTTGAGTATGTATTAATCACGACAAGACGTTCACAACAATAAATTCAAACAGGTAATAGAGACTTAACCCAATTAACTGAGGATTAAATAATGAAAAAATTAGCACTTGCAGCATTGATGACGACTTTCGCCCTTTCAGGTTGTTCTACCATGGGTATGGACAATGAGCGTACGATGGTTGTGGAAGGACAGCCCATGAGCGTTAAAGTGGTTAACATTCCAAGCTTTGAAGTAGAAATAGCGCCACGTAAAGCAGTCTGTGACCTTACTGCTACTGATGGCAGTAAAGTTGAAGCACAGTGCTTGCAGTATCGTCAGACGTATCACAAGAATTACACGACACTAAATGGTAATATCCAAGGCTTTACTTATGAGCCAAATTACCGCTACGTGCTTGATGTACGTCAAGAAGCTGTAACTGCTGAAGGCTCTAACGTGGTGCAGCCAGTTTGGATTCTAAATGAAGTAGTGTCAAAAACTGCTGAGTAATCTCATGGGTGCTCGCTTGGATTTATAAGCGGCTACTCTCGTATGATAAAGGCCTCTAATTCTTTAGAGGCCCTTTTTGTCGCTATTTTGACGGATTTAGCAATTTAGCTGTTCAAATAATAACTGTACAAATGATAATGGTGTTTTAAATTAACACTGGCTGTAGTTTACACTGACGCCACGGGTGGCCGTTGGTATGCGATTATCAGCATAGACGGCAAGTCCCCCGCGAGCGGTCTCTTTATATTTATCCGACATATCAGCGCCCGTCTGTTTCATGGTTTCAATGGCTTTGTCCAAAGAGACGAAATGTTGCCCATTGCCTCGGCAGGCGAGACGTGCCGCATTAATTGCCTTCACGGCGCCCATGGCATTACGTTCGATACAGGGCACTTGCACCAAGCCGCCAATAGGGTCACAAGTAAGTCCTAAATTGTGCTCAATGCCAATTTCTGCTGCATTTAAGCACTTGGCTGGTGTGCCGCCCATAATTTCTGCTAGGGCAGAGCCTGCCATGGCACAGGCGGAACCGACTTCCCCTTGACAGCCTACTTCAGCACCAGAGATTGAGGCATTCTGTTTAATCAAGCTTCCGATAGCGGTGGCGTTTAATAAAAACTTGCGCACGCCCTCTTGGCTGTAGTTGGATAAGAAGTCACGATAATAGTGTAATACTGCTGGAATGATACCAGCAGCACCATTGGTAGGGGCGGTGACGACTTTACCGCCATTGGCATTTTCTTCGTTGACAGCCAGTGCGTATAAATCAACCCAGTCCATCGCTGCCAATTTATCATTTTTTGATATGGGCTGGTCTTTTTCAGCACTCAGCTGCAAGTGTAAATCCTGTGCGCGGCGTTTGACATCGAGACCACCAGGTAAAATGCCAGCATTTTCACACCCTTGTTTGACACAATCTTGCATCACCTCCCAGATACTATCTAAGTAGGCATAGACTTCTTCTTTATCATGGAAGTGGCACTCGTTTGCCAGCACTAAATCACTGATACTGAGCCGATGTTGATCACACTGATCTAGCAGCTCTGCGGCGCTATTAAAAGGGTAGGGCACACGATCGATAGTTGGGCTGGCATGGTCTTCGTCTGGGTTGTTGGCATCTTCTTCATTGATCACAAAGCCACCGCCGACGGAGTAGTAAGTTTGCTGATAACGCGTGCCGTCTGTCAGTATTGCTCGAAGTGACAACGCATTGGGATGATAAGGAAGCACGGTATCGTCGTACCAATAAATATCTTGCTCCGTATCAAATGCCACTGTATGGGCACCTGAGAGATTCAATTTTTTCTCAGAAAAAATAGGAGACAGATAATTGCTAGTCATGCGTGTATCAATGGTGCTGGGTGTATGTCCAAGCAAGCCGAGTAGGATGGCGGTATCGGTTGCATGTCCTTTTCCTGTCGCGGCTAAAGAGCCATAAAGCTCAATTTCAATCTTTTGAATGGCAGTCAGTTCTATCTGCTTTGTCAATGAGGCTAAAAAAAGATTTGCGGCTACCATTGGTCCTACCGTATGAGAGCTTGATGGACCAACGCCGATTTTAAATAAGTCAAAAACACTAATCATAGTAAATTACCGAAAGTTTTAAGGGCTTTAGCATGCTGTGTAGATGCTTTAGGCGCTTTTATTGAGAATAAGATAGGCCGCCATCACTCTTAGGCACCGACAAGAGGTGTGTATGAGGCATTGCCTGTGAAAGATCAAAGTAAAGGAGTACAAATGGTGACTGAATAATAACTTTTATTTGTTTTGAAACTCCGCTATCATGCACGGAGTCAACGGCTATGTAACATCCTGTAAGTGGGGGAGCCGTTATAAAGTACGTTGAGCCATAACGGTTTAAAACCATTTTTAGTAGAACATATCCGGCCCCAGACATCTAGCAAAACATAGTCATCATACCAAATATTACTTTTGGTTTGCCATATTACAATATAAATGAATAGATTAGGGCGGCATATTATAAATGTAAGAGGGTCAGAGTTACAGTAACTTCTAACCACGTATCTTATCTATTAACCTCTCAATGTCATTTTTTCATTAATTGTCGCCTATTATTTTAGCTCAGCTCACATAGGACAAGCGCGCATGCCATCTCAAAAAGACCACTCATCACCTTCAGAAAACAGCGCTCACAGTCAGTCAGCTCAAAACGCGTTAGAAGCTGCAGGTGTCGAGTCAGCAGCCCTCCATTATTCACCCAATCCAGACTTTGAAAATGGGCGTTGGTTTCCGACATGGCGTCCGTATAAGGGCGATTTAGATCGTGATCCAGTCGGTATCAACGACTATTTGCCACCGTCAAAAAGTATATTATTGGGTGTCCAGCATACTTTTGCGATGTTTGGGGCGACTGTATTAGCACCTTTATTGATGGGCTTTGATCCTAATTTAGCCATTTTGATGTCGGGTATTTGTACCGTGATGTTCTTTATGATCACAGGCGGGCGCATGCCAAGTTACTTGGGCTCAAGCTTTGCGTTTATTGGTCCTGTCATTGCAGTTACCGCTTACGCAGGTGCAGGGTTTAACGATAACTTGAATGTCGCGTTAGGTGGCATCATGGCTTGCGGTATCATTTATGCGTTAATTGGTCTACTGGTAATGAAAACTGGCACAGGCTGGATTGAGCGCTTGATGCCGCCAGTCGTGACGGGTGCCATCGTCATGATTATTGGTCTCAACTTAGCCCCAGTGACTATCCAAGGGGTGTCTGCGAATCAGTTTGATGCTTGGATGGCCACATTGACTGTGTTACTTATTAGTGGGGTGGCCGTGTTTACACGCGGTATGCTACGTCGTCTACTATTATTGGTGGGCTTGGTATTGTCTTACATTGCTTATTTTGTGATGACTAACATCATGGGTTTTGGGACGGCTATTGATTTTAGTAGTGTGGCAGCTGCTTCGTGGTTTGGCTTGCCGAGCATTCATACCCCACGCTTTGAGATGAGTGCCATTATTTTAATTGCGCCTGTGGCCTTTATTTTGGTTGCTGAAAATTTGGGGCATTTTAAGGCTGTCGAAGGTATGACCAAGGCGCGTGTGACGCCGTACATGGGGCGAGCTTTTTTTGCTGATGGCCTAGCGACCACTTTTTCAGCAGGATTTGGTGGGACAGGCGTCACCACTTACGCGGAAAACATCGGGGTGATGGCCGTGACCAAAGTCTATAGCACCACGATATTCGTTGTGGCAGGGTTAGTGGCAATCTTGCTAGGTTTATCGCCAAAGTTTGGTGCCATCATTCAAACGATACCAGCGGCATTATTGGGCGGGGCTTCTATTGTGGTGTTTGGCTTGATCGCTGTTGCGGGCGTAAAAATTTGGATAGACAATCACATCGACTTTAGCAAAAACAGCAATCTGATTATCGCTGCTGTTACTGTCATCATGGGGACCGGTAATTTTAGCTTGCACTTAGGCGGCTTCGATTTGGGCGGTATCGGCACGGCTACTTTGGCTGCTATCCTTTTGAATGCTTTGTTTAATCAAGGATCTGAGGCGAAGGCTGCCCGTCAGTCATTGGCCAAATAACCAATGGGCTTTTGTATATAACCTTCTTAAGACGTTATATGTAATAGAGCAAAACTAAAAAAGCGCCCAGCCTACACGTAGGTTGGGCGTTTTTGATTGGAAAACAGTCTTCAGATTACTTGTATTTACGTTTATAAAATCGAGCAAAAAACCGATAACGGCGTAGCGCGCGTGGTTTAGGCTTTAATGAGCCTAAATAAATGGCAAACATAGTCAGTAGGGCGCCGCTCCATTGTAAAGTGTTAATCGGTTTGCCCAGCCAGCTATAATCAATAACCAGTGCTGCGATGGGTTCCGTTAACAGTAACAATCCCGTCAATGCCAGAGATAACTTAGGTATAGAGTAGGCGATCAGGCCCCATGCCAAGCACTGCATGACGGTGCCATATACCAGAACCCAGCCGAACTCAGACCACGTATTGGGTAAGATACTACCCGTATCAAATATCACCATCGGCACGATCATTGCTAACACGCCGCCGATACTAATCAGCTGCATCAGCATAAATATCGGTGTCGGCTCAGTGTCATGTGTTTTACGGATAAAGGTCATAGAGGCTGCTAGCATCGCCCCTGAGATGATGCCGGTGACAAATCCCCAAGTGGCGGCAGTGTTGCGTGCAAACTCAGGACTGCCTATCATCGCCACGCCAAGCATCGCTAAAAACAAACTGATAAGCTGAACAATAGATTGGCGTTCATTAAAATACAAAAATCCGATCGCCGCCAAGAAAAAGATTTGTAAGCTATTGAGTAGAGTTGAAATACCAGGACCAACGGCATAAATACTCTCGTGCCATAGGGCCAAATCCAACCCTAAAAACACGCCTGACAATAGACTGTAAAAGATAGCACGTCTGGAACGCGGTAGGCGCTGCCCCGTAATTTTGGCTAAGACAGAGAATACGATACCTGAAATAGCTAGGCGCCAAAACGACATCGCCCACCCACCGATGTCAACGTGAGCGACGATCAAACTACCCAAACCAAATATGATACAGCCAATGACTAAGCCAATAGGGGCAGACCGTGTAGAAGCGATAGCCATAGGTTGTCCTTATATCCGTATTATTGTTATTTATTTTAGACTATTAACATGGGCGTTAACCCAAGCCATATTGTCGAGGTTTTGAACCTAAAATGAAATGGTTAAACCATAATTTATTCTTATTATTAAATTGGTTGCCACGATATTGACTGCGACTTAGTATGGCGTGTTTGTATAGTCGAGTAACATCCTTACAGGAATGACATTGGCACAGATCACAGCGTTTGCTAATCTTGTGATTTATAATGGGAATATGTTATAAACTTCTACCAAAAACCCCAGTACTATCCACTTAGGTTTGCTTATGTTTCGACGCTTACGATCAAAACGACCACGATCTTTTGTCTGTAGTTCACCGCCTTCAATGTCGCAATATGGTTTTGCTATTAGCATGTCATCTATCGTGCTATTGGCAATGCCGACTGCACAAGCAGCCAGTTGTAACATTCCCAAAAGCTACTATAAAAATGTCTCTTGCACAGCGAGCAGTCGCTATTTTTTAGCAACGAAAGATTTCGGTGCGCCAGTTGCTTTGATTGACCGTAACGGCAAAAGGGTGGTCGACTTGACACGCTATCAAAAAGTCGATGTCAACAAGCTATCGGGCGGTCTATTGCCTGTACTGCGCAACAGTCATGTCGGCTATCTGAATATGCAGGGTCGTGAAGTCGTACCGGCGATGTATGATATGCTGTCAGAAAGCCAAGGGTGGGCGCGCCCCGTCTCTGATGACCGTATCGTGGTGAAAAGAAATGGCAACTATGGCGTCATTAACACCGCCAATCAAACCATCGTTCCGTTTTCGGCAGCCATTAGTGAAATTGATAATTATCAAAATGGTGTCGCACGAGTAAGCAAAAACAGTACGACCAGCTGGTTGGATAAAAACGGTAATGTGAAGAGTGATCCAAATAGTAAGAATAATGAGCAGGCCACAGCAAAACAAACAGAGTCTAATCGTTTTACGACGCTACAACCGCGTCAGCAAGATGGTAAATGGGGGTTTGTGGACGACAATAACGTGACCATGATTACCTATTCTTTTGATGAGGTACAGTCATTCTCTGAAGGGTTGGCTGGTGTACGTATTGGCAGGGAGTGGGGGTTTGTTAATCTTGGCGGCGAGCTGGTGATTCCTTTTCGCTTTGCGAATGCGGGTGTGTCGGCTGCGGGTCACTACAAAGGTAAGCCGGCGTTTGTATTTACAGCAGGCAAGGCTTGGATCGGCAACTTAAAAAATGGCGATAAGATGTGCATCGATAAAGAAGGGGCTGGTGTCAGTTGTGACTAGATTTACTGCTTAAAACCCAAGTCCAACATATAATGAACACACTTTAAAATAGGTACAGTGCTACTGGTATGAGTTTCCCTTGCGTGCTGTGCCTACGCCGACAGAGGCTGCGCGACATCCATACCAGTAGCACGTGGCACAGCGTGCCAATTTTATTTTAGATTGACTAGACTAGATCTAACATAAAAAAAGAGGGTAAAACCTACGTGTCAACGACAGGTTTTACCCTCTTTTTATATTAAGTTCGCTCAAAAACAAACTATCAAAAGCTACTTAGCCAATAAATGATTACTAATCAAATCGACCATATAAGGCTGATAGTACTCGGGAATGTCGTGCGCCATTCCTTCGATTAAATGAAACTTGGCATTAGGAATGGTCTTGGCAACCACGCGTCCTTGGGAAGCCGGCAGCAACCCATCTGCGCTACCGTGTAGTACGATCGTTGGTGCTTTGACTTGTTTACTGAATCGGCTGATAGACCCTGAAGCCAAAATAGCATTGAGCTGTTGTACCGTACCGAGCGGATGAAAGTTACGTTGATACCGTATTTTGGCAATTTCACGGACCATACGCACATTCACATGCCCAGGCGTACCAACCGTCTTCATAAACCAGACGCTGTGACGCACAATATCACGTTCAGAATGGCTCTCAGGACGATTAATCAGGGTGTATAACTGCTTGGGTTTTGGGGGTCTTAAAAATGCGCGGTTGGTTGTGGTAAACATCAGCGCCATCCGCTGTACCAAGCTTGGATAACGGGCTGCCACAATTTGTGCGATCATACCGCCCATAGAGGCCCCTAGCAGATGGGTGGTACCAAGGTTAAGCGCTTTAATTAAACGCGCTGTATCCTCTGCCATGTCGGTTAGGTTATAAGCAACTGGCGCGCCTTTATTAGACAAGCCAGTTTGCAAACGCATCATCATTTTGAGTTGACTGATACGGGGTAGACCCTCAATTTGGACTTTAGACGACAAACCAATATCGCGATTGTCAAAACGAATCACAAAAAAACCGGCATCAATAAGACGTTTGATGAAATTATTTGGCCAAAATACCATTTGTGAGCCAAGACCCATCACCATCAATAAGGGCGGGTTGTCGGGATTACCACCTGCCTCAACACAAAGCTCAATACCATCACCGATATCGATCATTGCTTGGTGAAGATGTTCGCTAAGATCAGAGTCACGCCACTGATGCGCCCCGAATTTCTGCCACTCAGAAGTTGGATAGTGACTAGAGTTTTCAGCTACGGTTTCAGACAGCTCTGTGCCATTGATATCATTTGATTGGGTCATGAAGCATCCTAATTAGAGTGTCGTCTACTAAACTTCTAGCATCTCAAAATCAAGCTTGCCGACACCGCACTCTGGGCATGTCCAGTCATCAGGAATGTCTTCCCATTTGGTACCAGGCGCAATGCCTTCTTCAGGGCAGCCAAGCTCTTCATCATATATCCAGCCGCAGACGATACATTCATAACGTTTCATAAATAGTCCTATCGATCATTACCAGTATTACAGTCAGTTGTTAACGCTCATTTAGAGTAACAGTCATTATATTAGACTGCAAAAGCGCACGTAGTTTAGCATATAACCGTGATTTTCGTCGTTAAGTTTACACTTGTATATTGAGATTATTTGGCTTTTATCAAGGCCATTATTTGCTCTGTTTTGAGATGAGTGATACCACTTGTATGCCGTAAGCCGAAAAATTTATCCCACCTGTGCTATAATACTCGCCGCAAAATTCATAGTGATGTTCACGCGTCACTACTGTGATCTATATTGTAGTGTTATTTAAATACTGTTATCTAAGCCATATGAACTAAGGGTTATTATGAGCAGCAATGCCGCCATGTCCGTTAACAACGTAGCCGATCCGTCTAACATGCTCAATACTGACCATCGATTTTGGCAAATTATTCGTACAGTACCAAACTTCCCAAAAGTTGGCATTGATTTTTATGATATTACGCCGTTACTGCGCAGTCATATTAATGAGGTCATTGATGCGCTGCTTGCAGCATTGCCAGACGGATTGATGGATGAGGTAGACTGCCTAGGGGCGGTAGAAGCGCGTGGGTTTGTCTTTGCAAGTCTGCTGGCAGGCCGCTTGGGTAAAGGTATGATTTTGCTGCGTAAGCCAGGTAAGCTGCCACCGCCTGTTGCCAATAAAGCCTATGCGTTGGAGTATGGTAAAGACACACTTGAGATGCAAAACAACCTACCACCTGAACGGGTACTGTTGATCGATGATATTTTAGCCACTGGCGGCACGTTGACGACGGCTTATGAGCTTTGCCAATCAGCCAACCATACCGTGGTAGGGGCGTTGGTCTTGCTGGATTTGGTTGATTTGCATGGCGAGTTTCCAGTGCCAATTTATACGGTGTTAAAGGCTTAATTCTCGGTTTTTGAGTTATTATCATCAAATACAAAAGCGCGCTGAGTGATGTCAGCGCGCTTTTGTATTTTAGCCACTCTTAAACTGTTTAAGTCATCTGCTCATAGCGTTTACAAGCCTCATCAACTAGGGCGCGACCAATCGTTTTTGGGTTAGTGAGTGTAAAGTCCTTTGTCGTCAGTATGGGTTTTTCTGAATGCCAAGACTTTGTGACTTTATCATCAGCATTGTAGTTAACGTAAGCTCTTTTATAGTAACTGGCATCTTTGCAAGAGATTAACAGTTGCTGATCACTATGATGAATGCTGTTTTCTTTCGCTTCTTTTAGGTCGTTTTTTGGCGTAGGGTACGTTTTACGAATAGACACTGTGATATTTTTGACATTTTTATCATCTATGATATTGATATCTGAGCTTTCGATAGAGTCCAAATCTAAGCTAAAAATTGAACCGGTAGGGTTTTCTGACACTTTTGACCAGCTCACTGCATGTGCGCTGATGGCTAGAGCACCCCCTGCTAATAACACTGATAACCGTTTCATAATCAAGCCTTGCTGCTTATTGTTAAAAGTAGGCCATAGTAGCCAACTTATTATGAGTAGGCAATTCTCTTTTGTGGCCTACCATTCACGCTCGTAAAATAACGTTGTTATCAAAGACTGCCTGTAT
Source organism: Psychrobacter sp. UBA3068 (assembly GCF_002366815.1). NCBI lineage: Bacteria > Pseudomonadati > Pseudomonadota > Gammaproteobacteria > Moraxellales > Moraxellaceae > Psychrobacter > Psychrobacter sp. UBA3068. The sequence continues at coordinate 19,175 of NZ_DFBY01000007.1, forward strand.
GTATTAGTTACGCATCGCCGTCAACGTTTGCGCAAGCTCATCACGCGCGCCAATAAAGCCATCAATTCCCTTTGGTAGTAAGTCTTGTGTGATCGTGTCTTGTTGATAGGCTGCACTAAATTCTTCACGCGTTAAGCTCACTCGAGTCATATCAGCCATATCCATTGACATACTTGGCGATAGCTGACATGTAACCTCAGTATCCATTGCTGCTAGCTCATCGATCAGGTTAGGGGCTATCGTCAATAGGTCACACCCTGCCAGTGCCAATATCTGCTCAGTTGAGCGAAAACTTGCTCCCATCACTTGAGTATGATAGCCATGTTGTTTGTAGTATTGGTAAATGCGCTTCACCGATTGTACGCCCATATCATCAGAAGCAGGTACATTTTGACGGTTTTGTTGACGTTTTTGCCAATCTAAAATACGACCAACGAAAGGCGAGATCAGGGTCACGCCAGCATCCGCACAAGCAATCGCTTGGTGCTGCCCGAATAGCAGGGTCAGGTTACAGTGGATATCTTGGGTTTCAAGATAGCGTGCTGCCTCAATACCCTGCCAAGTAGCCGCCATTTTAATCAACACACGCTCTGAGTTGATACCTGCTTTTTGGTAAGCCTCCATAAACTCTAAGGCTTTATCGATGGTCGCTTGAGTGTCATAAGACAAACGGGCGTCAACTTCGGTAGAGACCCGACCGTCGATGAGCGCTAAAATATCACAGCCAATCTGTACGGTAAGCGCATCAATGACAGCATCTACATTGCCGTTATGACGGCTCATGGTTTCTGAAAGCATGCCTTGGTTATCAGGATGGACAAGTGCTTTGGTAATGAGGCTTGGGTTGGTAGTCGCATCGATAGGTTTTAGGCGCGCAATGGCGGTTAGATCACCAGTATCAGCAACAATAGTAGTCATGGTGCGAAGCTGTTGTAATGCGCTCATCAGATATCCTTTTTTAACAATTACGAGAGTGTTTTCTTATTTATGGGGTAGGGTCTTATTTATATACTACTATTTGGTAGTCGCTTTAAACTGTAACACAGTTTTTAGCCAGTGTTCTTTGATAGTTTGCTCTTGCACCGCTGTCACAGGGTGTCACTTTGCCCATATTAGCTGGTTTAGGCGCATTTACATCTGTTTGCACCCATTTACACGTGGGCACTGACGATAGTTTTTGTTATAGTAGAGCAGGTCAGCTGTCAGGCGGCGGTATTTGCCGTTTGATGGTTTGTCAGTATGTAGTAACCCTATAAGATAGGACAAGCAGGGTGCAATATTTTTGCTAGACTTGTCTGTTGAGTACTAAAATAAACAGCGTAATAGCTAACAGTGATAAAAATCAGTAATAACATTAGAAAAAGGATGGGCGGTAATGAGTGAGCAGTCATCAGAGCAAAATGTGGATAATCTAAATCAAAGCATCAGCGATACCACAAATGAAAAAGAGTTTTTGGACAGTATTCGTCAAAACATTGATGCAGTGGACTGCGAGATTCAGACGTTAATAAATAACCGCGCTAAGCTGGCTCAGCAAGTGGCAACAGTCAAAAAAAATCACATTGCCAATAACGTGGCCACTGACAGCAGCAATCCTATATTTTATCGTCCTGAGCGCGAAGCACAAGTGCTAAAAGCGGTGATGGAGCGCAATACTGGCCCGATCGCTGATGAAAAAATGGCGCGTTTGTTCCGTGAGATCATGTCGGTCTGTTTGGATCTAGAAGCCCCGCAACGCATTGCTTTTTTGGGTCCAGTCGGCACCTTTACTCATGCTGCAGCCCTCAAACATTTTGGTAAAGCGGCCGATACGGTGCCAATGACGACCATCACTGATGTATTCCGTGAAGTAGAAGCAGGTACAGCCATGTATGGTGTGGTACCCGTAGAAAACTCATCAGAAGGCGTGGTCAATCACACGCTAGACGGCTTTTTATCTTCTAGTCTTAAAATCATCGGTGAAGTTGAGTTACCGATTCATCAAAATTTCTTAGTCGCTGAACACACCAAAATTGATGGTTTAAGCCGTATTTATTCGCATCAGCAATCATTGGCTCAGTGCCGTCATTGGCTCGATGTGAACTTTCCAAATGTTGAGCGTGTGGCGGTCTCGAGCAATGGTGAAGCGGCCCGTCGTTTAAAAAATGAATGGCATTCAGCAGCGATTGCAGGCGATGTGGCTGCGGCGGAATATGACTTACATAAACTTTATACGAATATTGAAGACAACCCAAGTAACACCACGCGCTTTCTTATCATCGGTCACGAAGCGATTGCACCGTCAGGTCAAGACAAAACCTCTATCGTGGTCTCCGCCCATGATAAAGCGGGGGCACTGATCGAAATCTTAAAACCTCTGTCGTATCATGGCGTCTCTATGACCAGTATTGAGACACGCCCTGAGCGTCCTAATAAGTGGGCCTATGTCTTCTTTATTGACATGAACGGTCATATCGATGAGGCAAATGTGAGTGCTGCTATTAATGATATCCGTCCGTTGGTAAAAGATGTGCGTATACTAGGCTCCTATCCAAAAGCGGTACTATAAATAGGATAGAGGCCACGCCTTTATCATCAATAGCGGTCATAGCCCCCTCAAACCAACAAGCTTCATCAATGATAGATGTCTTACCACATCTAAGGATAAATCATGCAGTCACCTCAATCGACACAGTCAAATTTATCACCGCTAGTGCCGGCCTATGACAGTATTTTAGAGTTGGCGCCTTATCAAACAGGAAAGCCTGTTGAAGAGTTGACGCGTGAGTATGGCATCTCAGATGTGGTAAAGCTGGCCAGTAATGAAAACCCGAGGGGCTGCTCACCGCATGTGACGTTGGCAGTGACTGAGCAATTGGGTCAGTTGTCGCGTTATCCTGATGGGAATGGATACTATCTAAAACAAGCTTTGGCTGATTTTAACGATGTCAATGCGGATCAGATTACCTTAGGTAATGGCTCTGACGATTTGCTTGATATTTTGGCGCGTAGTTTTGCGGGTGCTGATGACACCATCGTTTATAGTCAGTATGCGTTTATTATTTATCCGATGCTGGCTAAAATGCAGGGGGCAACGGCTATAGAGGTGCCCGCTCATCGCTTTGGTCATGATTTAAAAGCGATGAGTCAGGCGGTGCAAGACAGTCCCGGTACTAAGATGGTGTTTATTGCCAATCCTAATAACCCAACGGGCACTCAGCTTGAGCATAAAGCGCTACGCGAGTTTGTGGCTAGTGTGCCAAGTTCGGTACTGGTAGTGTTAGATGAAGCTTATATTGAATACAGTCCTGAAAGTAACAATCGCGCGCTGTTAGAGGATTTTAACAATGTGGTGATTGTCCGTACGTTTTCTAAAGCGTATGGATTAGCAGGTCTGCGTGTCGGTTATGCACTTAGCTCAGTACCGGTAGCAGATTTACTCAATCGCATTCGTCAGCCATTTAATGTCAGTCGTGTGGCACTTGCTGCGGCCGCGGCGGCACTTACCGATCAGGACTTTATCGAAAAAACTCGAGTGACAAATGATGAGCAAATGCGTTGGTTGGAAAAACAGTTTGACGCGTTAGGATTGGGGTTTGTTAAGTCACATGCCAACTTTATTATGGTCGAGGTAAAATTTGAGATGGAGGACACCACGGCTGCTATGATTCACCAAGCGTTATTGGAACAAGGTGTTATCGTGCGGCCACTGAGCGCTTATGGTCTACCTAATTGGCTGCGTATTACTGTCGGCTTAGCAGAGGATAATCTGCGTTTGATTGATACCTTGCGCTCTATCTTGACCGAAGACTGATAAAGCAACTAAATTTTTCCAAGAGATAAGTCCCTCCATTAGCCACTAAATTTTATGATACGAACGTTAGACTGTTTTGTCGAAATGAACGTTCGTTTGTACAACGAGAAAAGCCGTGAGTCGTCAGCAAAAAAATCATCAGAATAATAATCACCCCCTTTTAACCACTCAGCCGCCATTATTTAAGCAAGTTTGTGTGATTGGACTTGGGTTAATCGGTGCCAGTCTTGCACAAGCCATTAAAGACAATGGTTTGAGTGAGCACTTAGTCGCCGTCGATCGGCATGGCCCAAGTATAGAAGAAGCCATCAAACAAGGATTGCTGGATGCGGGCAGCTCAAGACTGAGTGAGGTGGTCGATGGTAGTGATTTGATAGTCATTGCGGTACCCGTACAAGCGGTACAAGCGGTGTTCAGTGATATTAAACAGGCGATGGATGACGGGCAGCTTGCTACCGATTGCATGATTAGCGATGTCTGTAGCACCAAGCTCAATATCATTGAGGCGGCCAAAGCGGTGTTTACTTCTTTGCCAGTGGGTCTGGTGCCGGCGCATCCGATTGCTGGCGCTGAGAATTCAGGGTATCATGCCAGGCGCGCTAACTTGTTTGTCAATCATAGCGTTATTATCTGTGAACTACCCACGACCAATGAGACTTCTATTGCCAAGCTACGCTTGCTGTGGGAGTCGGTAGGGGCAACGGCTATGTCAATGGCCGCTGATCATCATGATGCGATATTGGCCCATACCAGTCATTTGCCGCACTTACTGGCGTTTAATTTGGTTGAGCAGCTGGCAAGCCATGATGACAATTTGGATATGTTTCGCTACGCCGCTGGTGGCTTTCGCGATTTTACCCGCATTGCTGCCAGTGACCCTAAGATGTGGCACGATATATTTTTTGCCAATCAAAGCGCGATTGTCAGTGCCCTTGACGAGTATGGCGTCTACCTACAAACCATGCGCCAGCTTATCATTAATAAAGATTCAACCGCCCTGATGGGACTTTTGGGCCGTGCGCAAGCCGCGCGGCGACATTTTGGCCATATGTTAGCCAGCACCCCTTATACGGATACTACTGCCATGTCAGCTTCTTATATTATTACGCCAAGCAACACCGTTTCTGGCACGATTACCATTCCTGGTGACAAGTCTATCTCTCATCGCAGTATTATGCTGGGTAGCCTTGCAACAGGCGTGACACAGGTTACTGGATTTTTGGAAGGAGAGGACGCACTTGCGACGTTGCAAGCGTTCCGTGACATGGGCGTGAGTATTGAAGGGCCTGATAACGGCAAGTTAACCATCCATGGGGTTGGTATGCATGGCTTAAAACCGAGCAAAACCCCGCTTTATATGGGTAACTCTGGGACCAGTATGCGCCTGCTGTCTGGTATCTTAGCGGCACAGCCATTTGATAGTGTGCTGACTGGGGATACCAGTCTAAACAAACGACCGATGGAGCGTGTGGCTGCACCGCTACGTATGATGGGTGCTGTCATACAAAGTACGGGGCATAGTGGGACCGCGCCACTCAGCATCACTGGACGAGACACGGTCGGCAAACCATTACAAGGCATAGCGTATGATATGCCAGTCGCTTCTGCACAGATTAAGTCTTGCTTGCTATTAGCGGGTCTATGGAGCGAGGGCACCACAACGGTGACTCAGCCAGAAGTCAGTCGTGACCATACCGAGCGTATGCTATCAGCCTTTGGCTACCCTGTGACAGTAGAAGGCAACCGCATCAGTGTAACAGGCGGCGGCACACTGACAGGTGGTGATATCGCCGTACCTGCTGACATCTCTTCAGCGGCCTTTTTTATGGTGGCTGCTGCCATCAGTCAAGGTAGTGAGTTGACCCTCACGCAAGTGGGTATCAACCCGACACGTACTGGCATTCTTGATATCTTAAAATTAATGCAAGCCGATATCAGCTTGAGTAACGAGACACATGTAGGCGGTGAACCAGTCGCAGATATTACGATTCGCAGCTCAAACCTACAAGGTATTGAGATACCGGAGTACTTAGTGCCGCTAGCGATTGACGAATTCCCCGTATTATTTATTGCGGCTAGCTGTGCGCAAGGCCGTACCGTGTTAACGGGGGCAAAAGAGCTGCGTGTTAAAGAATCCGATCGCATTGCGGTTATGGCCGACGGTTTGCAGACGCTTGGCATTGATTGTACGGTCACGGATGATGGGTTAATCATTGAAGGCAAAGGCACTACAGGTAACGGTGCTGTAAGTCAAAGCGGTAACGTCAATAACACTCACCCTATCTTTGGTGGTGGTCGAATTACCTCACATCATGATCATCGAATTGCCATGAGTTTTGCGGTTGCCAGTTTACGGGCTTCAAAGCAAATCGTCATTGAAGGGGTCGAAACCGTCAATACCAGCTTCCCAGGATTTGCTGAGCTTGCCAATCAAATTGGTATGTCCATTCAAGTTGATGATGCGAGCGCTTAATGCTTGATGGTTTCGCTTTTAAGAAAGTAAGTCATGAACCCTTAGACTCATACATAGGGTAACAGTACTTATTTACTGACTTTTAGATAAATGTGTTTCAAAATAGTGGTTATCGTTAGCAATGTGTTGATGTCGATACGGACATTCGCACATTGCTTTTTAACTTGTGTCCTACTTGTAGTAACCCTGTGTTTTTGCGGTTCACCTAAAAATATAATCATAACTAGGCGACCATGCGCGAGAATACGCTTTGCTCTAAATGAAGTTGTACTGACTTATGACTACTCAAAACGTCGTCAAAAAACCGGCTGTCCCTATTAAAACGACCAGACGTGGCATCGTAACCGCGCTGATTGCTTTTTTTATCTGGGGCGGTTTTCCGTTATATTTTAAACAGTTGGCTGCCTATGATGCAACCGAGATCATCGGCCACCGTATTGTCTGGACATTCATGTGCTTACTTATCGTGTTGGTGGTCACCAAACGCTGGGGGTGGGTCGATACCCTAAAGAAAAACCCAAGATGGATCGCGTTTTCTTTTATATCGGGTTTGATTATCGCAACGAATTGGCTCACGTATGTATGGGCGGTCAATCATGACCGTATACTTGAAGCCAGCTTGGGGTATTTTATTGGGCCGTTGGTGGGCGTGGCCTTATCAATGATTTTATTCAAAGAGCGCTTGCGACCTTTGCAATGGATCGCCATTGGTTTTGCGCTACTCTCTGTGGTTATCCAAGTGGTGATGATTGGTAGTCTGCCTTGGATATCGCTCATCTTGGCTTTTAGCTTTAGCACTTATGGTACGATTCAACGGCAAACGCCTCTGACGGCTGTCGACGCCATGTTTGTTGAAACAACGATGTTGGTGCCAATTTGTCTGTGGTGGTTTTGGCAGGCAGATGTGGTCAGTAGTCAGCTGCGCTTTTGGTTCAGTCCAAACATTTGGCTACTGATGATTGCAGGTCCTATTACCTTGATACCGTTGTTACTGTTCAATAAATCGACCAAACTGGTGGCCTATAGTATTTTAAGTTTTATGAACTATCTGACCCCGACCTTTATTTTCTTCTTAGCGGTGTTTTATTATAACGAGCATTTCGATTTACATCGTTTGGCGGTGTTTGGGTTGATTTGGTTGGGTCTGCTCTTGTTCAGCATTGATTTGTGGCGCCATCGTCCCAGTAAAGTATTAAAAGCTGAGCGTCTACGTGAAGAGGCGTTGCAGCAAGTTAAATAAAAACCTTCCACTAAAAATGTGAATTAAAAATTAGCAAACAAGGATGACAGCATGTTTCATACCCAATCTGACGTAGTATTTATAAAAGGTTTAAAAGTAGAGGCGGTGATTGGCGTGTATGAGTGGGAACGCGCGATCACTCAGCCATTATTGATCGACATCGCGCTTGAGACCGATATCAGCCGTGCCGCTAAATCGGATGATGTCACTGATGCGCTGAACTATAAGGCGGTCTGTGATGATGTGAGCGAGTGGTGCCAAGCCATTAAAGCGAAGCTACTTGAGCATTTGGCTGGACAAATCGCAGACAAATTGCTGACTAAATATGCCAGTCACAAAGTCACGTTAAGTATTGCCAAGCCGACTGCCATTCAGCAAGCGGATGCGGTTGGTGTGCAAATCACTCGTCATGCCGCCGCTTCCTCTGATGAGCCTGCGGTGAACCACGCTGATAACCATCAATCTAACGATGTATAAAAAGTTGGCTGACTTGAATTTTGAGAAGTTAGAAAAGCGTGCGCCCGAAGCGTTGCAGGCGCAAACGTTGACGGCTGTCGTATTGGCTTTGGGGAGTAATTATCACGCTGAGACGTATTTACCGATCGTGCGCGAGCATCTAGCAGCGTTAGGTGAAATGCAGCTATCTAGCGCTTTTCAAAATCCGGACTTTACAGCGACTCTTGCGCTGCCAAAACCTGACTATACCAATCAGTGTGTCTATCTGTCTCTAAAATCGTCCACAACGTTGCAAAAGCTGCAGCAAGTGCTAAAACAATTTGAATGTGATTGTCATAGGCAACGCTCAACAGAACGGTCGCTGCCTATAAAAAAAGTCACCATGGATATTGATATACTGCTCGTGAATGTGGGTCTTTCCAAAAATAGCCTAAGCAAAAATGAGACATCTAAGTGGGTAGTGATGTCAGATCGTTACCCATTCAAAGCGCATGAAAAAACTGGCATCAAGGAGTTAATAACGACTGGTTTTTTAGGCAGTTAAAAGACCATTCAAACGAGAAAGCGGTTATCAACAATATTGCGTATTTTTCTTACTGAAGTCTGAGCAGAACATGTAACCTAACTGACTTCCTTCTCTCCAAAATGGGGGAAGGAAGCTGAAGACTGGTAGAAGTTTTACTTTAATGTCGCGTCGGCTTCATCTGCCTCAGCACGACCAATGACATCTAAGTCTTCTAAGCAGAGCTTATCGTATTCTTTTTTGCAAAAATCAGGATCGAGTTGGCACATCGCGGCTTGTAGCTGATCTAGACGATTTTCTGATTGTTGAATGTGCTCGAGCATTTTAGCAAACGCTTCTGCGACAGGGTCTTGTGAAGAGGGATCAATACCATAAGCCTGAAAAGCGGTGGTGCGTGCTGTGCTGGCATTTGAGTTTTTAGTCTGGTTTGTATTTGCGGTACCGGCCTGTGCTACTTTTTCTTGCTGCTTGGCATCTTGTACTTTGGTGGTGAGGGGATTGCCTTTTTCATCATGATGGTCTGAGATCATACGGGCTGCACTACCGACCATGGTGGCGCCTGCTGGGACAGGTTTGACCACCACCGCATTTGAGCCTATTTTTGCGTTTTTACCGACGGTAAATGGACCCAAAACTTTTGCACCCGCACCAACTGTGACACCATCTTCTAGCGTTGGATGGCGTTTGCCATTATTCCAAGAGACCCCGCCCAACGTCACACCATGATACAACGTGACGTCATTACCAATCTCAGCGGTTTCACCAATGACGACGCCGACACCGTGGTCAATAAAAAAGCGCTTGCCAATTTTTGCGGCAGGGTGAATCTCGATACCAGTCATGATGCGTGAGCCGTATGAGACAACACGTGCTGCCAGCTTTTGTTCGTTATTCCAAAGACAATGCGCCCCGCGATGTAAGATAAGCGCATGAATGCCAGGGTAGGTCAGTATGACCTCCAGGCTATTACGTGCCGCAGGGTCACGGTTGAACACCGCATCAATGTCTTCTTTGAGCTCTTTTTTGATACGGGTAAGCGATTTGAACAATTTGGATGGCAGTGACATAAAGCGTCCTATCTATTCGTCGGTAAAGTGTCGTTTCTAAAAAATCTTACAGCTTTCTCTTAATTTATCACTATTATCTTTTAATGTTAGTGAAATTTTATTTCTGCTTGTGCTGTTCCAGTTATAGCAGCTTTGCACTACAAAATATAGTGATGAGCCATCAAAAAAAATTGCCGATAAACGAATATCAGTTTATTAGGGCGTGTCCTCATTTTAAAAATGGTGATAAATTGCAGTCAAACAGCGGCAAAATTTAGCCATTTTTAGTCCAGTTAGATGACTATCGATTGATTGAGGACACGCCCTAGCATCAATTTTAGTGGTCAGAATACTACTAATAGGCTGTCAAAACCTCATGCTAGCTGCACTATATTGCTTTTAAAGTATTTTAACTATGGTTGGCTTTAAGATTAAATCGGCTGCCTAGTCTTTTGAGATTTTAGCAATCACAGCACTTAACAGCTGGTACTCTTTTTGGTCAAGCTGTAATCGCGAGCCCAGTCTGGAGAGTCTCGACGGCAATGATTTTAAGTGCTCGCTGTCTGCTAAACCGCGCTGAACCATCAGCTCGGTCATACGCTGAGTCAGCTGTTGCAGCTGCTGCTGGGTAATGGCTGGCTCATCCCATTGCTGACGTATATGGACGTCTACTGTTGGTTGAGCTGTTGTGCTCAAGTTGTTATCTAGGTTGTTGTTGGACGTTTGAGCATGTGTCTGCGCGTAAGCAAAGATAAAGCTGGCAATGACTTGTACGGCTGAGGCGACATTGAGAACTGGATAGGCTGGGTTGGCATCGATTTGAATGTGATAGTCTGCGTAAGCCAATTCTTCATTGGTCAAGCCACGATCTTCACGACCAAATAAGATGGCAATATTTGGTTTGCTTGAGGACGGAGCGCTTGCATTGTCATTGGCTGTATCGAGAGTGGACTGCTTATCGATAAAATCAAACATAATCTTGGCCGCTTGCGTTGGTGTCACCACAGGACGTGGTAAATGACGACTACGACTACTGGCCGCAAACACAAGCTGACAGTCCGCTAACGCAGACTCTAAGGTAGGTACTATCATTGCGGATGACAACAAATCACTACCACCGGCAGCATGAGAAACACTGGTGTCATCAATCGGTCGCTTAGGGTCAACGACCGTCAAACGTGATAAACCCATGGTATGCATGGCACGCGCGGCCGAACCAATGTTGGCGGGCAATGTTGTGTTAACCATGACCACTTGCACACAAGCAAGATAGTCACTCACACTATAAGCTTGGGGTGCTGAGGCGGTAGATGATGAATAATCGTTACTCATTTATTGTCCCAAACGTTGATTTATTTCTTGTTCAGCACGTTGTAGTGCTACTGCGATGTCTTCAATAAGTGCAGCTTGCTCACTGATGCGGTGTTCACAACATAGTTTTTGTAATTGACTGCTAAGGTTCACCAGTTGCGTGGTACCCAAGTTGGCGCTCGCGCCTTTTAGGGCATGGGCAATTTCAAAACCGTTGGTATTGTCGTTTTCTTGCTGCGCGATTCGTAGGGACGCGACTCGCTGTTGACTGTCAGTCATATACACTTGTATCAAATCAGCAAAATCTTCTTCTAGCAAGTCACGCATATCTTCAAATTGCTCATGATTAACAATTTCCTCAGTCTGATTAGTCACCGTGTTACGTGGGATGTCAACCATAGTTTTATATCCAGTTTTTGAAAGTTAAAGTAATAAAGTCGCCATGACAGATTTTTTGCGGTAAAAAAGCCTTAGTTGTAATGGAAGTGTAAGTTATCTTCACTCACCATGCCCTTTAACTGCTGTAAGTTGTCGTCGTTAGGGTAGATGCGCCAATGCTCAGATAGACCAACATTTGCGATACCGAACGCCTCATAAATGCTGAGCCCAAGTGGCAGACAGTTATCATTAATGGACGTATCGGTATTACTCAACGCGTTATTGGCATAGCTGCTGCCATTTTGCAGCGCATCTTGACTCATATCATTTTCTAAAGCCAATAAATCATTACCGTCTTCATCGTACAAGCTACCACCCATAGCAGGATCATAAACGCTATTGTTACTATGGCCACCTTGCTCGTCCTGCTCACTGTTATACGCTAAGCGCGGTGCAGGTATGATGTCTGCTTGTGCTGACTTGAGTAAAGGTTGCAAGCGCGTGAGCAAGTTAACGTCGCTACCATGAACTTTTATACTGATTTTTTTGAGCCAACGCAAGCGCGCGTCAACCATACTCATGGCACTATCAAGACGCGCAAATAAACGTCCATCACGCTCACGAATGCTGCCTTTAATAATAACCACTTCATCGACTTTTAGCTGCTCTTTAACGCGGTTAAAGCGCTCCGCATAGCAGCTAACTTCAAGACGAGAAGTACCATCATCCAAGGTAATCACATTGCGATTACCAAAATTGGCAATATCGATAATAAGGCCTGCAAAATAGCAGCTGCCGTTATAACCAGTATCAGTGAGTTTATCTAGCCGTGTGCCTGACGTATAACGTTTTAGCTCATCCAAATACTCATTGATGGGGTGTCCGGTCAGGTATAGTCCCAAGGTGTTCTTTTCAGCCTTTAGACGATGCTTATCACCCCAAATCAGCTCTGACGTCATCACCAATGGTGGCGCGGCGACCACGCCATCCATCTCACCAAACAAATCCATCATACCGATCTCGCGGTTTTGGCGGTCTTGTTCAGCGGCTTGCACAGCACTTGGCAACTGACTCATCAATGCACCGCGGATCTCGTAAGCCGCGTCTGCTGGCAAGTCAGGTCGTAGTGTCGCTGCAAAGTCATCAAAACAGCCTGCGCTTACTAACGCTTCAAGCGTGCGTTTGTTGACTTTTTTGATGTCTACTCGGCGACAAAAGTCATATAAGTCTTTAAAAGGGCCATTCGTGCGACGGGCTTCCACAATGGACTCTACCGCCCCTTCACCAACGCCTTTAATAGCCCCAAGTCCATAAATAATGTTGGTCGGGGTGTCAGCAACGAAATGCCACTCACTACGGTTAACCGATGGATTCACCACGGACAACCCAAAGTTTTCACGGCAGTCGTTGATAAAGAAGACGACATTGTCGGTGTTGTTCATATCAGACGTTAGGACTGCTGCCATAAACTCAGCAGGGTAGTACTGTTTTAGATAGGCAGTCTGATAAGCCAAAACGCCGTAAGCTGCCGAGTGTGAGCGGTTAAAACCGTAACCGGCGAACTTCTCCATCAAGTCAAAAACGCCGCCTGAGGTGACTTCATCAATGCCTTGGGAAGTGGCACCTGTCACAAAAATATCACGCTGTTTGGCCATCTCTTCGGGTTTTTTCTTACCCATGGCGCGGCGCAACATATCTGCCCCGCCTAAGCTATAGCCCGCCATCACTTGCGAGATCTGCATGACCTGTTCTTGATACACAATAACGCCGTTGGTGTTTTCTAAAATTGGCTCAAGATTGGGATGATCATAAATGACTTCTTCGCGGCCGTGTTTACGGTCGATATACATCTCTACCATGCCCGCATCGAGCGGACCTGGACGATAGAGCGCACACATAGCGATCACATCTTCGATATTGGTCGGTTGTAATTTGGCTAAGTATTTTTTCATACCCATGCTTTCTAACTGAAAGACGGCCGTGGTTTTAGCGTCTTGCAACAGCTTATAAGCTTTGGTGTCATCTAATGGCAAATCTTCTAATACCAAGGCATCAACGCCTTCTTTAGCGCGGCGTAGATTGATGTTTTCAACCGCCGCGTTAATGACGGTTAGATTACGCAACCCTAAAAAGTCAAACTTCACCAGTCCAACGGCCTCGACATCGTCTTTATCAAACTGACTGACGCGATGACCGTCGTCATCACAGTAAATGGCGCTAAAATCAGTGATTTTATGCGGTGCGATCAGGACGCCACCAGCGTGTTTACCGACATTACGACACACCCCTTCAAGTTTAATCGCCATCTCCCAAATCTCAAGGGCGTCTTCATAGTCCATGTTGTCAGGATTGGAGATTAAGTCTTTAAGCTGTGGTTCTTGCTCAAGTGCTTGGCTCAGCGTGATACCGGGTGTCTTAGGGATCAGCTTAGATATTTTATTGGCGAGGAAGTATGACTTGCTTTGTACGCGCGCCACATCGCGCACCACCGCTTTTGCTGCCATTGTACCAAAGGTGATGATCTGTGAAACCGCGTCACGACCATAAGTTTGCGCCACATAATCAATGACTCGATCACGACCTTCAATACAAAAGTCGATATCAAAATCAGGCATGGAGACACGCTCAGGATTTAAGAAACGTTCAAACAACAGATCATAATGGATAGGGTCAAGATCAGTAATGTTCAAAGCGTAGGCAACGAGTGAGCCTGCACCAGAGCCACGACCAGGACCTACGGGTACACCATTGGCTTTTGCCCAGCGGATAAAGTCCATAACGATGAGAAAGTAGCCAGGGAAGCCCATCGATAGGATGATGTTCAATTCATACTCTAGGCGTTCGTCATATCTTTGACGAAAGTCACCCCAGTTGTCACGACGCTCGGCAATAGGGAAGAGCTTGTCTAAGCGCTGTTCAAGACCGCGCTGGGATTCTGCGCGAAAAAACGACTCAATCGTTTCACCCTCAGGTACTGGAAAGTCAGGCAATACATTAATGCCAAGCGTCAAGGTCACATTACAGCGTGTGGCTAACCGTAAGGTATTGTCAATAACCTGAGGAATATCCTCAAATAACTGTGCCATTTGATCTTGTGTTTTAAGGTACTGCTCATCTGAGTAGGTTTGCGGACGATTTGGATCAGCAAGAACGTAGGAGCCTGCAATACAGACACGGGCTTCATGCGCATCAAAATCATCTTGTTCTAAAAACCGCACATCATTGTGGGCAATGATAGGAATGGCGTGTTTGGCCCCTGAGTGAATAGCGGCTTTAATAAACGCGTCTTCCCCTGAGCGATTGGTCCGCTTGATGGCAAAATATAAGCGATCGTCAAACTGCGCTTGCCATTCAGCGAGCAACTCATCGGCTTTTTCTGGCATAGAGCCGACTAAGGCCTGACCCACGTCTGATTTTTCAGCGAGTAGTACGATCACACCTGCTGCATGCTCTAAAATATGGCTGCGTTTAATGACCGGCGTGCCATGATTAACAGGGTCAGCGCGTCCTTCGGTAAACCCAAGCGAGACGATACGGGTAATATTTTGATATCCCTCGTTGTTCATTGCAAGCAGGGTCAACCTTGTGTCTTCATTATCCATGATGACTTCACTGCCGATAATCGGTTTGATACCAGCGCCTAGGCAGGCACGATAAAACTTCACCGTCGCATAAAGGTTGGATAAATCAGTCAACGCAAGCGCGCGCTGATTGTCAGCCGCGGCGGCTTTGACCAGCGGCTTAATACGTACGATAGAATCAGTGATGGAATATTCGCTGTGAATACCAAGGTGTACAAATGCCATAGAGGACTCTTACGGATACGAGCAAAAAAGAGGCTAATAATAAAATAAAGCTATTATTATCAATGTTTTATTAAGAAAAAATGAGACAAATAATACAGTGAAAGTTGTATGTATTCGTTTTAAATTAGGTCGGTAATAATACCATTATTTGCCGTAGACGGCCACTCATTCAAGGGGTTTAATCTAAGTGAGGATAGTGTTTACGCTCTTTGGACAATACACAAAGGAAGATTAAAAACCCTCTATACTATAAAGTAGAGAGGGCTTCACAACTGATAGTTAAAGACAGGGTTAAATCAATATCCAACCACCGCCGCGTCGACAATACGTGGATCAGAAGATCCATAAACGCCATTTGGGGTAATCATAATCGACTGCGTGGAGCCCATCGCGGCTTTTGGGCTAACCGTATGCCCCATTGATTCTAGTTTTTTGATGGTATCTACATTGAGCGCTTTTTCGATACGAATCTCATCGGGCAACCATTGGTCATGAATGCGCGGTGCGTGAGTCGCCTCGGCGATATTCATATCATGGTCGATGACATTTGAGAGGATTTGGGTGACCGTAGTAATGATGCGGCTACCACCTGGGCTACCAGTGACGATATAGGGCTTGCTGTCTTTGAAGACCAGCGTTGGGCTCATAGAGGATAGCGGACGCTTATTGGCTTCAACGGCATTTGCCTCCCCGCCTAGTAGGCCGTAACCGTTCGGCACGCCCGGCTTGGCAGAGAAATCGTCCATTTCATTATTCAATAAAATACCTGTCCCCTCAGCGACCAGACCCATGCCGTAAGAGAAGTTTAGCGTATAAGTATTCGCTATCGCATTGCCATCCTTATCGACAATAGAAAAGTGTGTGGTCTGATCACTTTCATACGGGAGTGGGTTGTTGGCTTTAATTGTCGACGCTGGCGTGGCTTTGTTTGGATTGATCAAACCTCGTAACTTATCGGCGTAAGCTTGTGACGTTAAACCGCTGGCAGGGACATCGATAAAATCAGAATCTCCTAAGTATTCAGCACGATCCGCATATGCCAACTGCATGGCCTCCGCCATTAAGTGAATGGTTTGGGCGCTGTTTTGTCCGTAGTCTTTTAGCGGATAGCCTTCTAAAATATTTAAGATTTGGACGATATGAATACCGCCAGAGGAGGGCGGCGGCATAGAGACAATCTCATAGCCACGGTAGTCGCCTTTTATAGGCTCGCGAGCGATGGCTTCATAATTGGACAAATCCTGTAAGCTCATCCGCCCGCCCGCGTCATTGACTGCTTTTACCAATTTACTGGCCGTTTCACCTTTATAGAACCCATCTGCGCCTTGCGCAGCGATCAGCTTGAGTGAACGAGCAAGCTCCGGTTGCGTCAAGCGCTCGCCCGGCTGATAGGCGCTGCCGTCAGCTTTAAAAAACACCTTCTTGGTACTTGGCCACTTTTGTAAGCGCGCACTTAATGCCGTGAGTGATTCAGACAAGCCAGCAGTGACTTCGATACCATTCTCTGCCAATGCTATCGCTGGTGCCATGACTTGCTCGCGGCTCATTGTGCCGTGATCTTCTAGCGCTTTGAGAAGTCCTGCGACGGTACCCGGTACGCCAACGGCGAGGCCATGATAACGAGATAAATCACTAACGGCATTGCCATCGCTATCTAGATACATATCGCGAGAGGCGCTACTCGGGGCTTTTTCACGATAATCGAGTGCCACGGTTTTGTCCTGCTTGGCATCATAAATCATCATAAAACCACCACCGCCAATGTTGCCTGCGCGTGGTAAGGTAACGGCAAGCGCAAAGCCAACAGCAACTCCAGCATCCACAGCATTACCGCCGTCTTTTAAAATCTGAAGCCCGATATCAGAGGCCAGCGCTTCTTGGGTGGCGACCATGCCATTCTTTGCCCATACCGGATGATGAATGGCATCTTCAGAGTAAATAGCTTGGTCACTATTAGCATTGTTGGCAGTTTTAGCCGTAGATTTAAGGGTGCTGGTTTTTGCTCGGGTGATGCGTTTGGTTTCAGACAGGACGGTTGGATGATCAGCCATGATGGCTAAGTTGATCGCACTGGTATTGATGGTGGTGGTGTTGACCGTAGCGTTATTGACTGAAGTGGTTGGATCTGCCGCATGCGCGGAGACAGACAAAAATAGCGTACTACTGATAAATAAGATACTGGATGTTAGGAGTGTGTTAATTTTTGGTTTATTTTGCTGAGCCGTTTGACGATAAGAAAGTGATTGTGACATCGCAAAGTCCTTTTTACGTGAGTGGGAATATAAGCTTATAAGAAGTTGAGCTCATCAAGTGACAAAGAGATAAAGGTACCTGAATAGTAGCGAAAATAGGGAGTGGGAGAAAGGTGTTTATGACAATTTACTTTTTATCTTGTTCAGACTGCGAGTATGGTTACAGCTGCTAGAAGCCATTTGGTATCATTTTGGTGTCATTGATTGAGTACACAATGAGCAGGTGGGTGTATGGTGGTAGGCGAAAAGTAGGCGAAAAAAAGTGCACCGTTTATACGATGCACTTTTTGATTTGATGACACTTAGTACTATAAGACACTTAGACTATAAGACATGACGCATGAATGTCATTCTGTCTTTAACGGTGATTTACATACCTTGGTGCTGTTTACCATGCATTTTACGGTGTTCTGAGCCTTTATAACCTTTAGCCATTTTTTCAGCTTTTAATTTGGCCATTTTTTCACGCTGCTCAGGCGTCAAGACTTGAGAGATGGCGTGTTGCATTTGTATGCGTTCGATAAAACGCTGTTTTGCTTTAGCGGCTTGCTGATTGGCCAAACGATTGACGGCAGCGTTGTTTAGCGTGCTTGCATTGGTCAGCGCTTGCACCTGCTGGTGCATTTGCGCACGCTCTGCTTTGTGTTGGGCGCGGTCGGCTTTATAGTCACCGTGTTTTGCTTCTATGATGGCTTTGATTTGTGCTTGCTGCGTCGCAGTCAGATCCAACTGGGACATGGGGCCTCTCATACCGCCTTTTTTCATCCCATCTTTATGCTGCATTTTGCTGGTCTTGGGCGCTGTGTCAGTGGTTGCATTGACGCTAGTACACGCAGTAACGGTAAATACACTAGATATGGCGATTACTGAGCCCAATAGTAGTTTTTTCATGATGATATCCCTTATTTAACTTAATTTTATATGGAGTGGTTAAATGAACAGTAAGGTCTTACTTGGCCAGTATCAGCTTTTCAGCATTTTTTAGGACAATAGATAAGTGCCATATTTACTGTTGATAGTGGCTATCTTACGACAGTTAAAGGTTACGAACATTTATGAAATATTAAGAAAGGTAACGTTTATGGCGTATTGATCAGCACATGCCTGATAATATGAGCGATAAAGCTAGGTAACGCTGAAGGAGACAGACGTGCCAAATATACTGTTAGGCGACGATGATGAAGAGTTGACTCAGTTATTACAAGAGTATTTGCACAATCATGGTGTGACATGCGATTGCGTCCACGATGGAGAAGCAGTGATTCAGAAACTTAAGACGGCGAATAGTAAGGTTGTGACTTATGACTTGCTGGTACTTGATATTATGATGCCAAAAATCGATGGACTGAGTGTGCTACGTCAATTACCAAGTATCAGTGATATCCCCGTGATCATGCTGACGGCAAAAGGGGAGGAGATTGATCGTATCATTGGTTTAGAGCTTGGCGCTGATGATTATATTACCAAGCCCTGCAATCCTAGAGAGCTACTGGCGCGCATCAATGCAGTGATTAAACGTACTAATGTGGCTGCATCGGAGCACATGCCTTTACCTGAAAGTCGCTTACAACTTGATCAAAATCAGCGAGTTTGCCAGATAGATGGCACAGAGTTACAAGTGACTGGTACCGAGTTTGATCTGTTGGTCGCGCTGCTTAAACAAAAGGGTGAGGTCGTCAGTAAGACGTGGCTGTCAGAGCATGTTTTGCAGCGTGAATTGCAGCCGTTTGATCGAAGTCTTGATGTTCATGTTTCGCGTCTGCGTAAAAAACTACAACCTTTTCACGATGAACCGATCAAAGCGGTTCGTGGGAAAGGGTATCAGTTGGTACTTTAATGATGGATTCAATGATGAAAGCGCCTATATTTAAGGTACGAGTCACCATTTTTTGGCGTCTATTTTTAAGTCTGTTATTGACGATTTTAATGACCTCTGTTTTGTCTATTATAGTGGAGCGTTGGCTGGTTGAGAAAGAGCTGACGGCTCGCATGGATGTGCAAATTGACCGTTTACTGATTAAGCGTCAGGAGATGGTTGACGCGTTACAAGCTGGAGATTTGACGACAGTCAGGCAGATGTATCGTCAAGACCGTTGGCTGATGAGTCAGGTTAGAGTCTATGATGAGCAAGGGGCCATCATGTTTCCGCGCTATCTGGATAGGGGTGAGCAGCGCAGGCAAGAGCGTATGCAAGAGGATAATCAAACGATAGATTCGTCATCCATACAAACCGCACAGTCAGTACCAGCCATGTCCAAATTGGATACTATTAAAAAGTCGAAAGACGACGATGGTGTGTCGCGTGATAAGCCGTCTGTTTTAAACCATATTCTATCCCCAATGGTACCGCGTAGCGCTACGTTAGCTGACCCTGATAATCGCCCTGAATTGGCTGACGTGACAGTTGTGTTGCCAGACAAGCAGACAGTCATTATACAGCTGCGCCCACATTTGCGTTTCTCAGATGTGATAGAGCTGCAACGTGGCAACTTTCCGATACGTTTGTTATTGATTATTGTTTTTAGTGTCTTAGTCTGTGTCTGGCTCAGTCGTACGCTGACTCGGCGCATTCGCCGTGTCCAACACACGGTGCACCGTATGATTGACGGCGACTATCAGGCGCAACCAAATCTATCCAAAATGGGGGATGATGAGTTGGGGTTATTGGCCAAAGATGTGGCCAAACTGTCCACGCGCTTGGCTGAGAGTGAGCTGGCACGCAAGCAGATGTTAAGTGATATCTCACATGAGCTACGCTCGCCATTGGCGCGTCTGGAAGTTGCCACTGAGCTGACTCGCGACTTTGCTCCTAATGCCAGCCGTTACCTTGATCGCATTGATAAAGAATCTACACGTATGAATGAGTTGATTGGACAGATCATTCATATCCAATCTTTACAAATGCAGCAATACACTGTCGATAGTCTAGAGAGTGAAGCGGTCGATATCTCTGAGATTATCAGTGAGATTGGACAAGATGTTTGTTTTGAGTTTCAACATAAAAACGTGAGCTGGCAATGGCAATCACCCAAATTTTCATCAAAAAATTCTCCAATAACTTCTTGGACGGTGCTTGGCAATCAAGAACAGTTGCACAGTGCCCTTGAAAATGTCATCCGCAATGCTTTTATGCACACGGCCTCTGATTCAGTGGTGATGGCTGACGTTAAAAAAATAGAGGGGGCTAATAAGATACCTGCTATTCAAATCAATATAACAGACGCAGGCGGCGGCGTTGCAGATAAAGATCTAGCGCGTATTTTTCAACCGTTTGTCCGCCTTGATTCTGCCCGTCACCGAGAAACTGGGGGCTATGGGCTGGGGTTAGCAATTGTCCATGCCGTGGTGATGGCACATAAGGGATATATCAATGTTTACAATCGCCAAGATGGCGTACAAGGATTGACGGTGCAGATAGTACTGCCTATGAGACACTGAAGGTAAGTTCGTACAGACAATAAAGGCTAAAAACATTATATTCATTTATAAGAATATAACCGATAAATGGTATTAAACATCGGATAAACTGCATTGTTATTCTCTATATATTCGGTAATACTAATATATAGAGAGGGTGATAAACACTTACAAGAAAAAACGTCTTGTTAACTTTAATGCAAATGACCGCCTAAAAAAGGCGATAGGATTATAAGCTTATACCCCGTTTTATTTTGTGATATCGACTCTCTGAAAGATAGATTTTATCTCTGATTTTTTCAAATCTGACAAATCTGTAAGGGAGTACATATCATGAACCGCATCTATAAAGTCATCTGGAATGAAGCCTTAAGTTGTTTTACCGCAGTCGGTGAATATGCAAAGGGACGCGGCAAATCCTCCAAATCTAGTGTTAACTCTAACGCTACCATCAATACAACGTCTAACCTGGCTTCTGTCAATAAATTACGCCTAAGTGCTATTGGACTAGGACTGCTGGCTGCTGGTTTTGGTATGCAAACCAATGCGACAGGTACTGACAATCATCATGAGGGTAACTATAGTCATAGCCACGGCAGTCATGGTGTCCACAGTCATAGCCCTGGTAACAACAGTCACAACAATAATTCTAACTCTGGTGGCTCAGGAGGTTCAATAGCGCTAAAATTTGAAGGGGATAATGCTACAAATATTACACGCAGTGATGGTGAGACGCTCAATATCTTAGGCGGTGCAACAGGACCGCTAACGAATGGCAACATTGGTGTCTTTGGTATAGGTGATACTTTAACCATCAAACTGGCTCAAAATGTCGATCTTGGTACTGATGGCAGCCTCAAAACTGGCGATACTTTGGTTGATAGTTCAGGTATTACCATTACAGCAAGTAGTTCGATTAATAACGTTGTGCTGAGTAATAGCGGTCTTAACAATGGCAGTAATCAGATCACTAACGTGGCCAGTGGCGGTACCACCGCAACGAACGCAGCAAACATCGGTGATCTAAACAGTACGGTCGCTGCCAACAAGACCAAGTACTATAGTGTGAACTCGACAGGTGGCAGCAACGATGACAATCTAGGTGCAACTGGTCAAAACGCCATGGCCATGGGTCGAAACGCAAGTGCAACTGGCAGTCAAGGCATTGCCATTGGTAGTGGTGCAAGTGGTCAACACACCACCGCAAGTGGTGAGCAGTCTATTGCCATTGGGGCAAACACTGTATCAAAAGGCGCATCCTCTATCGCCATTGGCGGTGATGATTTAGACGCGGCCTCCAAAGCCAACCTCACAGGTGCTGCCAGTACTACCATTAATGGTGGTGAAGTCAACACCACCTTTAAAGCTTATACCGGTCGTGATCTGGTTGAGACACCTCCTTATATGGTGAATACCGAATCGGGTGGCGCCGCCTCCATAGCTATTGGGGCAAAAGCACTGTCTCAAGGGGCATTGTCTACCGCCATTGGCGTACAGTCTTCTTCATCTGGTGTCGCGTCTTCTGCCTTTGGCATGGGATCGTCAGCGAGTGCAAAAGGGTCAGTGGCGCTAGGTTCAGGATCAAAGGCTAATGTGGCAGGCGGCGCGTTTGGCTATGTTCCAATAGGCGCAAGTATGGGAGCGACCACCGCCATCACAGCGACACAAAGCGGCGCAGATTACGGTGCAGTATCAGTTGGTACAGGAGCGAAGGGTGGCAATCGTCAGATTGTAAATGTTGCAGCAGGTAGTCAAGATAGTGATGCGGTGAACGTGGCCCAGCTAAAAGCATTAGATACGATCGTTGCTGGCATTGATTTCCCTATTCGCTCTAGCAGTGCACAGCCATACACCACGTCAGTCACAGGCAATGACGCTCTTGCGGTTGGTGCTAATGCCAATGCAAACGGTGATAGCTCTACTGCTGTTGGAGAGAATGCGTTTGCAAACGGTATTCAGGCTAGTGCCTTTGGTGCTGGTGCAGAAGCAACAGCCCGTAGCAGTTTGGCGTCAGGTTTTGAGGCTAAGGCTAAAGGTGGCGAATCAGTTGCGCTAGGTGTCAAGAGTAGTGCAGATGGTTTAGGTGCGACAGCTGTTGGTCCTACTGCTAATGCGCGAGGCGAAGATAGTGCAGCACTAGGTCGTCGCTCTCGAGCGGATGGTGATGGTGCTTTAGCTTTAGGCGGCTTCTCTAAAGCTGTAGGTGCAAACGCATCAGCGGTTGGCTTTAAAGCTGAAGCTACTAATAAAAATGCGACAGCGATTGGTGTCAATGCTAAAGCCTTAGGCGAGCGTTCAGTGGCTTTAGGGGAAGGTGCGCAAGCTACTACTCTGACAGGCACTGCTATTGGTTCGCGTACGCTTGCTAGTGCAGTACAAAGCACCGCAGTTGGTGTTGGCTCTAAGGCAACTAAACAATGGGCAACGGCTATGGGCTTTAGTTCAGAAGCAAATGGCGTTAGTTCTGTTGCTCTAGGCGATCGAAGTGTAGTGGACGGTAAAGAGTCGATAGCGATAGGTAAAGGCAATACAGTGAGCGGTGCTAACTCAATCGCCATAGGGACTGAGAATGACGTAACAGGCAACAATTCAGGTGCGTTTGGTGATCCTAACACCATCACTGGCTCAGGCAGTTACGTGATGGGTAATGACAATACGGTTGGTAACGACAATACTTTTGTTCTAGGTAACGAGGTTGAAACCACTCAAGACAACAGTATTGTGCTAGGCAATTTATCTACTGATCGTGCTGCCACAACTGAAACGGGAGGTACTATTAGTGGAACACCTTATACTTATGCAGGCTCAGCGCCAGTAGGGGTAATGAGCGTCGGTTCAGTTGGTGGTGAACGTCAGATCATTAATGTAGCAGCAGGCGCTGTCAACGCAACCAGTACCGATGCTGTTAATGGCAGCCAGTTGCATGCGACGAATGAAGCCGTCGAAAGTAACACGACTACTATCAATAAAGGCTTTGGTTTAAAAGCTGCTGATGGTCAAACTGTAATGAAACAGCTAGGAGAGCAAGTTGAGGTAGTTGGTTCTAATGACAACATCGACACAAGAGTAAGAAATGGCAAAATAGAAGTTAAGCTTAATAACGATCTTGATCTAGGAAGCAACGGCAGTATCAGTACAGGTAATATCTTTGGCGGCACTCAAGTTAATCGCTTGGGCATGGTCACAGGTGGTCTAGCAATGGGCGGTGTGACTACAGTTAGTGGACTTGGAGTGACAGTAACAGGTACAAATCCATTATCTAATGCAACGTTGACCAGTGATGGTCTAAGCATGTTCAATGGCCCAAGTATTACTAAGTCTAATGGTATCAATGCGGGTAATAAAAGAGTTATTAACGTTGATGATGGCATACAGGCTAAAGACGCTGTCAATGTCAGTCAGCTGAACAGCTCAACTGCCGCTGCTAGAACAGAAGTGGTTGCAGGTACTAACGTTGCTGATGTTGTGAAGTCGACAGGTGATAATGGTCAAGATGTATATACCGTTAATGCCAAGGGTTCTAAAACCTCAGCAGGCTCTTCAGCAGTAACAGTAAGCGCCGCTACTGATACCACTAACTTAACTGATTACGCGGTTGATTTAAGTCAAGACACTAAAGACAGTCTGTTTAAAGCAGATAATTCAGTGCAGTATGATAACTTAGCCAAAACTAGTGTAACACTAGGTGGCATGGGTTCAACCTCCCCAGTCACACTGACTAACGTCGCTGCGGGCGATATAAGCGAAGCTAGCACCGATGCAGTCAATGGCAGTCAGTTATTTGAAACCAATACTAAGGTTAACCAAGGCTTTGGTTTAAAAGCTGCTGATGGTCAAACTGTAATGAAACAGCTAGGAGAGCAAGTTGAGGTAGTTGGTTCTAATGACAACATCGACACAAGAGTAAGAAATGGCAAAATAGAAGTTGAGCTTAATAACGATCTTGATCTAGGCAGCAACGGCAGTATCAGTACAGGTAATATCTTTAGTGGCACTCAAGTTAATCGCTTGGGC
>NZ_DFBY01000007.1:43996-153893 GCF_002366815.1 Psychrobacter sp. UBA3068
GTGGTTGCAGGTACTAACGTTGCTAAAGTTGTGAAGTCGACAGGTGGTAATGGTCAAGACGTCTATACTG
Organism: Psychrobacter sp. UBA3068; assembly: GCF_002366815.1. Lineage (NCBI taxonomy): Bacteria > Pseudomonadati > Pseudomonadota > Gammaproteobacteria > Moraxellales > Moraxellaceae > Psychrobacter > Psychrobacter sp. UBA3068. The sequence goes on from NZ_DFBY01000007.1 coordinate 44,067, forward strand.
TCAATGCTGATGGTGTCACCGCTTCAGCTGGGTCTGCCGCAGTCATTGTCACCGCAGGTGAAAAAGACGAGGCGACTAACATGACTGACTACGCAGTTGACTTGAGCGAATCCAGCAAAGCCAGTCTAGTAAAAGCGGACAGCGCTATGCAGACTGTCATCACACAGATTGATGGTCAAAATGTCAAAACTCTGGATAAAACAGACAATACTGCCAATTTCCTAACAGGGGATAATATTGTACTCACCGCTGAGGACAATGGTATTAAAGTGTCTACAAAGGACAAGGTTGCCTTTACCGAAGTGACTACAGGCAACACCTTGTTAAACACTGGTGGTGTCAGCTTCCTAGAAGGCAGTACCGTCAGACTGAGCAGTACCGGTCTTGACAATGGTGGTAATCAGATCAAAGGGGTTGCTGCCGGTGTGTTAGATAGTGATGCCGTGAACTTTGGTCAATTACAAGCCACGACTACCACAATGGATAAAGGCCTAAACTTTGGCGGGGATAGTGGGACTGACGTCAACCGTAAGCTTGGTCAAAAGCTCACGGTTAAAGGTGGCGATACTATCGATGCTGATCCAGCGACGAAAAACATTAGTGTCACCGCTAATGGCGCTGATACGTTAACTGTCAGGTTGGCTAAAGATATTAACCTTGGTGATACAGGAAGTGTCACTACTGGTAATACTCAGGTTAATAATGCGGGTATCACTTTATATAACGGTGATAACAGCCAAGTGGCGCTGACGAACAATGGGCTTAACAATGGCAACAATAAAATCACGAATGTGGCTGATGGATTGTTGAGCACTACTAGTCAGGACGCAGTGAACGGTCGTCAGTTATTTGAGACTAACGAAAACATCGCTAAAGGCATCAAAATTGGTGATGGCAATAGCGCCAATGACCAGCAATTCGCCTTGGGAGATACCATCAATGTGACCGGTGATAGTAACCTTACTACCATTGCCTCTGCCACTGGTGTTCAGGTTCGTCTCAACAACCAATTGGACTTGGGCGACGATGGTCGTATGCAGATAGGGGATAGCATCATGAACAGCACAGGTTTTACCTTTGTTGATAATGGCTTAGGTAGAACGGTCTTGCTGAGCAGCCGTGGTCTTGACAATGGTGGCAACCCAATCCGCAATGTCGGTAAAGGCACTCTAGACACTGATGCCGTAAACGTCGGGCAATTAAACGAAGTCGCCGTTGCTTTAGATCAAGGTTGGGGGATCACAGCTCAAGGTGATGTTGCTACCATGGTCAGACAAGGAAGCACGGTTGATATGAATAGCAAAGATGGCAACATTAAAGTGTCTAGAACGTTAGTCAATAATGCTGCTATAGGTGCAAGTGCGGCGGCGGTACCTGCTGGCCCGAATGATATCAGCTTTGATTTAAATCCAGATATTAGCGTGGTTAGCGTCACAGCGGGTGATACCACTATCAACGATAACGGTCTCACTATTGCGGGTGGTCCAAGCGTCACTAAAAGTGGTATTGATGCCGCTGATAACAAGATTACCAATGTTCAAAATGGTGCGGTGACAGCAGGCAGCCAAGATGCCATCAACGGTGGTCAGCTCTATGCACAAGGCAGTGGTATCAGCAGCATTATTGGCGGTAATACCGTCTACAATCCGCTAGATGGTACTTTTACCAATAGCAATATCGGCGGGACCGGTCAAGGCAATATTGATGGTGCGATTGCTTCTATCAGACAAGGTACGATTGCAATCAATGAAAACGTACAAAACAACACCACGGCGATCACCACCAATACCACTAATATTGCCACTAACACCACCAATATCAGCACCAATACTACAAACATCGCGGCCAATAAGGACAGGCTCGATGCTGGTCTCAATTTTGGGGCAGACAGTGGTGCTAATATCAACAAACCAGTAGGGGATGCTAGCGTCTTAAGCTTCACAGGTGGTAACAACATAACGACCACCGCAGAGGGCAGTAGCATCAAATTTGACTTGAATGGTAACATTAACGTAGATAGTGTGACCGCTGGTACGACGGTTATCAACAGCAACGGTATTAGTATGCAAGATGGTCCAAGTATGACCGCTCAAGGTCTATATGCAGGCAATCAGCGTATGACTGGTGTTGCTGATGGGGTAGAAGCTCGAGACGCCGTGAACTTCGGTCAATTAGATGCGGTTAGTAGAAGACTAGGTGACAACATGAATCAATTAGGCTATAAAATTGGTGAAGTTGAAGACGATGCAAACGCGGGTATTTCAGCCGCCATGGCGATGTCCTCACTACCACAAGCCTATATTTCAGGTAAGTCGATGATAGGAGGCGGTGTGGGTACGTACAATGGAGAAAGCGCCGTTGCTATCGGCTTCTCTAAACTATCTAATGACGGTCGTTGGGTCATGAAGCTAAGCGGTACTGCAGATACGCAAGGCAATGCAGGTGCCTCGATCGGTGCAGGCTTCCATTTCGACTGAGTAAGCAGCCGCGCCAAGTATTAAGATGATTAACAAGACACAAAAAAGCAAGACAGTCGCTGTCTTGCTTTTTTATGGATTAAAGAGATAGGGTTTAACGCATTTAGACAGAGAATAAAAAATTTTCTTAAGTGGCTATTCGTTTTCCCATTGGTTTCCACTGGCGTTAGACACTCATTACAGGAATGCTTTGAGACTTATTAGGCTTTTGGCGCATCAGGTTGCATCGTAGGATCAGCGTCTGCAAATGCTTTTAGCGTGCGACAATGCGTATCGATGTCGACGATATTAGGATAAGCACTTAGATCTACCTTAAACCGGTGAGCAGAAGAGACTTGCGGAACCAAATAGCAATCTGCAAAAGTAGGGCTGTCACCGTAGCAGAATTTTCCACGAGTTTTATCGGTCGCTAGGCGTTTCTCTAAAGCAGCAAAACCCTCACTCATCCAGCGGTTGCACCATGCCATCACTTCCTTCTCATCTACTGACAACTCATGGCGTAGATACTGTAAGATACGACGGTTGTTGATTGGGTGAATGTCACAGCCAATCATGGCGCTCATAGCGCGCACGTGCATACGACCAGCTGGGTCTTTAGGTAATAAGGGATTTTCAGGATAGACTTCCTCCAGCCACTCTAAAATAGCCGGACTTTGGTACAACAATAAGTCGTCAGCTTGCAGAACAGGCACCAATCCTTGAGGATTGATGGATTGAAACGCTTTCTCTAGCTGCTCATCTTGCGCCAGATTAACGGTGATATTATCGTAATCTAAGCCTTTTAAATTCAAGGCGATACGAGTACGGTAAGAGGTGCTGCTACGAAAGTAGCCGTAAAGTTTCATCATTATTAATTCCTTTTATTGTGGTATGTTGACTGTAGAATAAGACGTTATAATGATTGATACCAAGCTTATTTCACACAGTCAACGACAAGTATTACTGAGTCACGTTTTTATTTAATTGATATTTAATCGAGCAACCCATGCCAGTAGCCAAAAGCCTTATAGATAACTCTGCCACGAGCAAAAACCAAAGTGGCGTGCAGTCACTCGAGATTGGACTGTCGATATTAGATGTTCTCATTGAGCACAACGAGCCTATGATGCTAAAGGACATCGGCCAAGTGATGCAGATGCATCCGGCAAAGTGCCATCGTTATTTAGTCAGTCTCATTCGTAAAGACTACGCCCGTAAGCTTAGCGATGGCCGCTATGGACTAGGCGAGAGGGTCAATGCCTTGGCAGCGTTGGGGCACACAGGATACAATCAAAACAATGTATTGGAGCGTCTCACGCAGGTTGCTAGTGAAATAAAAGACATTTTCAACTGCGGGGTACAAATCGCTAAATGGTTTAGTGAAGGCCCTATCATCATACAATCTGTTGAGCCGGACAGCCCAATTAGCATTATTACACGTATTGGTTCACGTATGCCGCTGACGACCTCGGCGACAGGACAGTTGTTTGCGAGCTATCAACCTGACAAGATTGTTAAGCCATTGGTCATGGCAGAGTGGCAGACAAAAAATGACGCGGTAATAGCCGATAAATGGCAAAATTTTACCCAACTGCAAGCTAAGATTCGCACCCAAGGTTATGCGACCGTCACGGGCGATATGTTGATGGGTATCAATGCCATCACAGTACCTATAATCTTGCCCCCACTTACCAGTATTACGGCTTCTCAGCCCTTTAGCAATGACAAGCCCTCTGTCGAAAGCTTGCCACTAGAGTACGCCATTACAATCATCGGAACCACAGAGCAGCTACCAATGAGTAAACAACGTAACGTGGTTGAGCAAATAATAGCGATAGCGCAGCGGTATCAAGTGGCATAGCCAAGAACACAGGCGCTACCTTAGGGAGTAGGGTGCATCAAGTGAGGCTTACTCACCGACAGGGACTACCTCGCGTGCCTCAGCCAATTCTTCAGCATGCAAAAACTGAGTATGCGTTGGTGCGCGTTTGGTACGTGCCCACTCATCAAGCATCTCTTGCTTCATCTCTTCGGTGATCATAGAAATTTTTGATTCGGAAGCGGAGTCGTCATAGGTCAGCTCTAAGCGGTGACCGTTGGGATCAAAGAAGTAAATAGAATGGAAGATACCATGATTGGTCACCCCGATCACATCGATCCCCGTTTTTTCTAAATGATCTTTAGCCACCAGTAATTCTTCACGATCTTTAACCTTGAGTGCCAAGTGCTGAACCCAGTTTGGTGTATTGGGATCAAAGCCCATCTCTGGTTGATTGGGCACCTCGAAAAACGCCAAAACATTGCCATTACCCGCGTCTAAAAAGACATGCATATAAGGGTCAAAGGCTTTGGTCGAGGGTACATGATCTTCAGCGAATGCGAGGATAAAATCCATATTTAGATGTTTTTGATACCATTCAACGGTTTCTTTGGCGTCTTTGCAGCGGTAGGCCACATGATGGATTTTTTCAATTTTAAAGCTCATATCAAACTCCTTTTGATAAGGCGTGTCACTCAACAAGCCACCAGTACAGGAAGTGAGATGACTGGTAGCTCAGTTTGATTCATTGCACGCCTGTTTTATGTGTCAATACTATTTGTCAAAATCAAAGTTGATAGCGGGTAATACTTTGCCGCGTACTTCCCCAAAACCGACACGAATGCCGTTCTTTTCGCTATAGCCTTTCATGATCACGGTATCGCCATCTTCGATAAAGCTGCGGGTCTCGCCACCTTTGAGTGTGACGGGTTTGGTGGCGTTCCAAGCGATCTCTAGCATTGAGCCATAAGAGTCAGGCGTTGAACCTGAAATGGTACCTGAGCCCATCATGTCACCCACTTCTACTTTACAGCCAGTGATGGTGTGGTGGGTGAGCTGCTGAGCCATTGACCAGTACATGTATTTAAAGTTGGTTTCGCAAACCACCGTGGCGCTCTCAGCATTTTCAGGTAGTAGCTCTACCGATAGATTGATATCAAAGCTATTATCCGTGTCTTTTTCGTTCAGATAAGCAAGCGGTTTTGGCTCTTGGGTTGGACATGAGGTTTTGAAAGGGGCCAACGCATCCATGGTCACAATCCAAGGGGACACTTCTGAGGCAAACGTTTTGGCGTTAAATGGGCCTAAAGGCACGTATTCCCACTTTTGTATGTCACGGGCTGACCAATCGTTGAGCAAAACCATGCCAAAGATGTGCGCAAAAGCATCATCTACTGCAATCGGTTGACCAATATTATTGCCTTTACCGACGACAAAAGCGGTCTCAAGCTCAAAATCCAGACGCTTACAGGCTGAAAAAACAGGGCGCTCATCGGCATTTGGTTTTAGCTGACCCGATGGGCGTACAACATCTGTACCAGTCACGATAACTGTACTAGCACGGCCGTTATAGCCAACTGGCATCTCAGTCCAGTTAGGGAGGAGCGCATTGTTCGGGTCACGGAACATAGTACCCACATTGGTTGCGTGCTCTTTAGAAGAGTAAAAATCTGTAAAGCCTGGTACTTGCACAGGCAGGTGCATGGTGACGTCTGCTTGCTTAAACAGGGCTTTTTTCTGCAAGTCTGCGTTGTCACGTAAGGTGTCATTGTCACTAGATAGCAGTGATTGAATGGTGTTACGTGCCTGAGTCCAGTTATTTCGACCAGAGTCAATAAAAGCATTTAGGGTGGGTTGATCAAAATAGGAACCACCCTCTAAATTTAACAAACCTTCTGCTTCGATGACAGACAGATCCAATACTTGCTCGCCAATGGCCACACCAGCGCGGCGTTTGCCATCGGTAGTGTCGCTAAAAATGCCATAAGGCAGATTATGAATAGAGAAATCAGAATCGCTCGCGATGTCGATAAACGAGGTGAGGGCGGTGTCAGTCGTTGACATGAGGGGCTCCTTGCTAAGAATGAATAATAAATTACGTTATAGTTAACCACTTATGAATAATGTAATTTATAGAGGCGTATATTGCAAGGATTTTTATGCAGAGTTTTTATCACTCGTGTTACGCAGGGCGGATGTGGTGGGTTGCTATTCACTTTTATTAGTTGAGAAAACACCGTGCATAAAAAACACCGCGCATAAAAAAGGCTGAGCAACTAAATTGCTCAGCCTTGTCTGTTATTATCTGTTTTTTCTAAGCCATGTCATTGGCTACAAAACCGAATCAGTCTTTTAAAACGTCTGCCATCGCATTGGCAACATAATCGATATTGCTGGTGTTTAAGCCAGCCACACACATGCGTGAGTTAGAGACCATATAAATACCAAACTCGCTTTGTAGACGTTCGACCTGCTCAGGTGTTAAGCCGGTAAAGCTGAACATCCCATTTTGACGGGTAATATAATCAAAGTCGCGGTTAGGAATTTTGGCTTCTAACACGGATTTGAGCTTGAAACGCATGGCTTTGATGCGATCACGCATCGCATACACTTCGCCAACCCACTGTTCGTGTAACGCTTCGTCATTCATCACGATATCGACGACGCGGCCACCGTGTGACGGTGGGCTTGAGTAGATACGGCGTACGGTAGCATTTAGTTGACCAAATACACGCTCGGTTTCGTCTACGGTTGGACAAACCACCGATAAACCACCAACACGCTCGCCATACAGCGATAAGTTTTTAGAGAAGGAATTGCTGACAAATAATGGCAAACCCATATCGACGGCTTTACGAATGGCATAAGCGTCGCTGTCCATGTCTTCGCCAAAGCCTTGGTAAGCAATATCCATAAATGGAATCAGTTCACGCGCTTGAATCACGTTTAGTACCGTATCCCATTGCTCACGGGTCAAATCCATACCCGTTGGGTTGTGGCAGCAAGGGTGGAGCAAGACCACATCATTTTTATTCAACGTCTCAAAGAACGCAATCATCTCATCAAACTTGACACTACTATTGGCTTTGTCGTAGTACGGATATTTGCCAACGACAACATCAGAGCCCTCAAAGATGGCAATGTGGTTGCCCCACGTAGGATCGCTCACGTAGCACTTAGCTTGCGGGAACCAGTCATGGATGAATTCAGCGCCGACTTTTAGGGCACCAGAACCACCGATCGTTGCGATAGTCGCCACCAAACCGTCTTTTAAGATTTGAGCGTCTTTACCAAAGAGCAGCTCCTGACAGCCTTTACGGTGTCCTGGCAAGCCTGCCATAGGGAGGTACGGGCGAGGAGCGATAGGGTCTGCAATGCGTTGTTCGGCAGTTTTTACACAGTCGAGTACAGGCAGTACGCCGTTTTCGTCATAGTAAATACCAATGCCTAAGTTGACTTTATTGGGGTTGTTATCCGCCAAAAATTTTTCCATCAGCCCTAAAATTGGATCACCAGCGTAATAGTCGATACGTTCAAACATGTTGCTTCCTTATAGAAATATAAATCGAACCGGCAAAAATCATAGAGCAAATTGACGGTTAACTCAATATGAGATTCAGTTATCTTGAATAATTAACCAAATAGTGGGCTAAAATTATTTTTTTTAGACGTGTATAAGCGCGAGTCACGCTTGAGTGGACAACACTTAGATACGTTGTAAGTCATTAAAATGGCTAGAAAAATAGGTCTGCAAGAATGCCTTAAAGGCAATGGTGGCAGGGGACATCGCTCTAGAAGAGCGTTGGTATATAAAAAATTGACGCATTTTAAAAGGTTGCATCAATGGCCTCATTTGTAAGCCGTTGGCGCTGACCCAGTCAATGACCTCAGGCATATAGGGCAGACACAAGGTGATACCAAAGCCTTGGCGGGTCATCTCAAGGGCGGTGGACATAAAATTTACTTTGTAGCGAGCTTGCTGGATATGGGTCGCAACCCTGTCATCCAGCTCTGCCGTTACTTGCTCGATAAAGGGGCCTTGCAGCGTGATCAGCGGAATACCCAGTAAGTCCTGCCAAGTGATTTCAGATTTTTGCGCCAGCGCATGGTTATCCGGTGTGACCACACAAAACGGTAGTTGGTACAACAAATCGGCGCTGATATCATCCTCAGTCTCCATAAAACCAAGCTCAGTACCAACCCCTAAATCCACTTCAATATCTTGAATGTGTCTGAGCAAATTTTCTGCCGAACAATCCAATAACGACACACTAATCTCAGGATGCTTCTTGGCAAATTGGGCGATGACTGCTGGCATAGAGGAAGCTGCAAACTGTGAAACGGCGAGCCGTACTTGCCCTTGCGCTAAGCTTGTCAAGCTACTGGCCTCATTTTCAAACAGTTGCATCTCATTCAAGATGCGCCGAGCTTGCGGTAATAAATGTCGTCCTACGGCTGACAAAGACAGCTGGCGGGTCGTACGGTCAAATAACACGATACCGAGGCTGGATTCTAGCTCTTTAATCAAGCCACTGACGGCAGATTGGGTCAAATGCATCTGATCGCTGGCACGAGTAAAACTGCCGTTGTCAGCGACGTTGATAAAAGCGGTTAATTGGCGAATGCTGATATTCATAAGTAAACCTGATAAATAAATCATAAAAAACAATTAGTCTTATAAATAAAGCTAATCTAATATAAATACATCGTCAATAAGAATTATTGATTGAAAGTACTTTTTTATACTATTTTACTGTGTTTTATACCACCAATTGAAATTAAGGATGATGACAATGGCAGATTTATTTGACAACCCAATGGGCCTAAATGGGTTTGATTTTGTTGAATTCGCCTCCCCTAAACCAGACGCGGTCGACGCGTTATTTAAACAGCTTGGCTTTGTGCATGTGGCCAACCATCGTTCAAAAGATGTCGCTTTGTACCGTCAAGGTGACATCAATCTTATCCTAAACCGTGAGCCAAAAAGTCAAGCCAGCTACTTCGTTGAAGAGCACGGTGCGGGTGCTTGTAGTATGGGGTTTCGCGTACAAGATTCTCAAAAAGCCTACGAGCGTGCCATTGAGATGGGCGCTCAGCCAGTAGACGTACCAACAGGCGTGATGGAGCTGAGACTACCTGCTATCAAAGGCATCGGCGGCTCGCTGATCTACTTAATTGACCGTTATAAAGATGGTGAGTCTATCTATGACGTCGACTTTGAGTTTTTTGCTGATATTGATAGAAACCCGATTGGATATGGCTTTAAGGTCATCGATCATTTAACCCACAATGTGTACCGTGGTCGCATGGCTTATTGGGCAAACTTTTATGAGCGTATTTTCAATTTCCGTGAAATTCGCTATTTCGATATCAAAGGCGAATACACAGGTCTGACCAGTAAAGCCATGACTGCGCCTGATGGTAAAATCCGTATACCATTGAACGAAGAGTCAAAGCAGGGCGGTGGCCAAATCGAAGAGTATTTAATGCATTTCAATGGTGAAGGTATCCAGCATATTGCCTTAGCCTGTGATGATTTGCTTGCTAGTATCGATAAGTTAAAAGCCGCTGGTATTCCGCTAATGACGGCGCCAAATGAGACTTACTATCAGATGCTTGATGAGCGCCTACCAGGCCACGGCGAGAATGTTTCTGAGCTACAAACGCGCGGTATCTTGCTAGATGGTACGACTGAAAGCGGCACACCACGTCTATTGCTACAGATTTTCTCTGAAACCATCTTGGGTAGCCCTGTGTTTTTCGAATTTATCCAACGTAAAGGCGATTACGAAGAAGGCTTTGGTGAAGGTAATTTTAAAGCGCTGTTTGAATCCATCGAGCGCGATCAAGTACGCCGCGGCACGGTTGGTCAACAAGAGACGGAAACGCCGTAGTTTTCAGTCAGGCTTTACCTCAATAAATCTTTTAAACATGATAAATGGGCAGGGCAAAAGGAGTTTGTCTTGTCCCTATCAACCTTTTACTTACCAACAAGGTAACTGAAGTAAGTGAGTGATAAGTCAGTGAGTGATATGTAGAGCGCTGGCCGTAACGTTACTCATATCAAAAACTTACTAATCAAAAAGTAAAAGATTGATCGCAATAAAAGGAGTATAGGCATGGAACGCCAACAACATACCACTGCTCACAACACAGTCAGTATGAATGACACGCTCATCTCTAAAGACGAGGCTATAGGCACTGATGCGTCTACTCATGACGACGCCACTCATAAAAAGCTACCTTACGTCTCACATCAACCAGATAGCCATGGTTATATTCATTACCGTGATGATGACAATGCCATGTGGCAAGCACTGCTTGCGCGTCAAGCCGATCAAATCCCCAACCGTGCTTGCTCAGCCTACATAGAAGGTTTAACGAAGTTAAATCTCCCCACCACGCACATACCGCAGCTAAGTGACATTGATGAAGTACTACAAGCGACCACAGGCTGGAGGACAGCGGCTGTTCCTGCATTAATCAGCTTTGGCAAATTCTTTAAACTGCTGGCTGATAAGCGATTTCCTGTGGCGACTTTTATCCGTCGATTTGAAGACATGGATTATATCGAAGAGCCTGACATTTTTCATGAAATCGTCGGACATTGCCCACTGCTGACCCATCCTGCGTTTGCAACGTTTAATGAAACTTATGGCAAGCTTGGTCTTAATGCGACTAAAGAAGAAAGGTGGTTTTTGGCACGGCTCTATTGGTTTACCATTGAGTTTGGTTTGGTTGGGCGCCGCCGTGAAGATCGCAGAATCTATGGCGGCGGCATTCTAAGCTCACCTTCTGAGACGATCTACGCGCTGAGTGATGAGCCAAAAAACGGCCCAGAGTATCGAGCCTTTGATTTATTGGATGTATTACGTACGCCGTATCGTATCGATCAAATTCAGCCAATTTACTACATCATCGACGATTTAGATACGCTATTTGACATCGTCGATAGTGACATCATGGGCGTAATCAAGCAAGCCCGCACACTCGGATTGTTCCAGCCTACATATTCAGTTAAAACCAGTTAGTGGCCTAAAAAATAGTTTTGGCGTGTTAAATATTTAGAGAAGGGTAAACCGACATCGACACAGGTATATGTGTATTAAAAAAACAATCGTTAAAATAAGGATATTATGATGACTGAGTTATCACAAGGCAGCTGCGAAGCGTGCCGTATTGGCGCACCGACAGTCGATGAGACTGAGGCACGCGTGCTGTTACAACAAATACCAGATTGGTCATTGATTGAAGTCGATGGCATCAAACAGTTACAACGACAATATAAATTTAAAAACTTCGTTAAGGCGATGGCATTTGCCAATCAACTGGCAGAAATAGCCGAAGCAGAAGGGCATCACCCAGGCATCCTAGTCGAGTGGGGCAAAGCGACCGTAACGTGGTGGTCGCACAGTATTAAAGGTTTGCACCGTAATGACTTTGTCATGGCGGCTAAGACCGATGGCTTATTTGATCAATAATCCGATTGGTAATCGCCAAACAAACTCATTAAACTTGCCTCCACTTAAATTCAATATTTAAATTCAATCTAACGCCAGATTACGCTGGCGCTCTAAGGATGTGTGATGCCTCCAAAAATATTAACCCAAATTTCACCTCAACTGGCATTTATGATTTCTGCCATTGTCATTGCCATTATGGGCATTACCATGATTGGTTTTGGCTGGGTGCCTCATTTATCGCTCATACTCGCTATCTGCGTTCTACTGGCTATTGGTCTGTTTAAAGGCTTGAGCTTTGATGAAATGCAAATGCAAATGGCATCAGGGGTTATGCGGGGTATTGGTGCGATATATTTGTTCTTCTTCATCGGTCTGATGGTCGCCGCCTTGATGATGTCAGGTGCCATTCCAACGCTGATGTATTTCGGCTTTCAGTTGATATCCCCTGAATACTATTATATTTCCGCTTTTGTATTAACGTCTATTATCGGTATTGCGTTGGGCAGTAGTTTGACGACAGCGGCAACGTTAGGCGTGGCGTTTATTGGTATGAGTAACGCCTTTGATGCCAATGTAGCGATTGCAGCTGGTGCGGTCGTCTCAGGTGCGTTTTTTGGGGACAAGATGTCGCCATTATCTGATACTTGTACGATAGCCTCCTCTGTGGTGGGCATCGATTTGTTTGAGCACATTCGTAATATGATGTACACCACCGTACCAGCGTGGATACTGACAGTCATTATTTTTTGGTTTTTTTCAGGGCAGACGGCAGGTTCTGATCTCAGTCAAGTGACCGTATTGCAAGGCCAGCTGATTGAAAGTGGTTTGGTGCACGGATATGCGGTGTTGCCCTTTGTGGTACTGGTTGGGTTAGCGGTTTTTCGCGTCAATGCCATCTACACGATTATTTGTACCATCGCGGCCGCTCTTATCATTACTTACTTGCATAGCTCGCCAAGCTTTGGGCAATTGGGTGGCTATCTATTTGCAGGCTATGCGCCCGCCGCTTCATTAGAGCTTGGAGAGGTTGGGGGTATGCTGTCGCGCGGCGGTGTACAAAGTATGTTCTTTACTCAAGCGATTGTGATACTGGCGTTAAGTCTTGGTGGGCTTTTGACCGCATTAGGTATTTTGCCAGCCCTATTATCAGGTATAAAACACACATTAACCACGTCAGGACGTGCCATATTTGCCGCTGCCATGTCAGCACTCAGTATCAACGTGCTGATTGGCGAGCAGTATTTGAGTATCTTGTTGTCTGGTACTGCTTTTCGTCCCACCTTCGAGCGCTTAAATCTACACCCCAAAAACCTGTCTCGTACCATTGAGGATGCAGGTACAGTCATCAATCCACTCGTGCCTTGGAGTGTCTGCGGTGTGTTTATCAGCCAAGCGTTAGGCGTGCCTGTGCTTGACTATTTGCCTTACGCGTTCTTCTGTTATTTGTCGTTACTACTGACGATACTGTTTGGTTTTACAGGACTAACGATTAGTCGGGTAAAACGTCATGAGCCAGTTAAAGCAGTGTAAGAGATTTTTACATCAATAAAGTCTTTATCTCAAACAACTAGGGCGTGTCTTCAATGAGGGCGCGCCCAAGTTTTTTAAAAGTTTTGCAGCATGACAGTATCGTTGTTTAACGCCACGTGATAAGCAGCCAGTGTTACATTTCCATCGTCTAAGCACTGTCCTGTGGCAAGGTTAAAGCGCTGTTTATAAATAGGCGAGGCGACATAAAGCACCTCTTCGTCTGTGCCCGTCTCATTCACAATCATTGTGCCACCAATCAAACCGCGAGACAGCACGTTGGCTTGACTGAATGGATCATAATTATCAAGGGCGAAGAGGTCGTTTTTTTTGGTGCGAAAGATGGCAATTTGTTTGCCCTCTATCAGTGCGCAAACGCCCGTGTCAGGGATGATGTCGTTCAGGCGGCAAATAGTGTGCTGTTTCATGGAGCGTTGTCCTTGAGTATGGTCGCGTTAATAAAGTGTTCTGCTGGTCTCTAATTAAGCCAACTCCACCACTTGAATGGCCGATTTTTCAGCATCCGTGGCGGGGCGGATTTGATCGCGTTCGGTCACAAACACGACGTTGTCATCGCCTTGCTCACTGTTCACAAAGTGACGAAAGCGTTTGAGCTTTTCGGTATCGTTAATCGTTTCAGCCCACTCACAGACGTAATTTTCGATGAGCAACTCCATCTGTGCTTCAAGCTCTTCTGCAATCCCTAAACTGTCTTCAATGATAACTGCTTGTAAGTACTCAAGCCCGCCCTCTAAGCTTTCGCGCCATTTTGAAGTGCGCTGGAGCTTGTCGGCTGTTTTGATATAAAACATAATGATGCGGTCGATATATCTGACTAGGGTTTCGGTATCGAGGTCGGTTGCGAACAGCTCGGCGTGGCGCGGCGTGATACCGCCATTACCGCAGACGAATAAATTCCAGCCGTTTTCGGTCGCAATCATGCCAAAGTCTTTGCTTTGTGCTTCAGCACACTCTCTCATACAACCTGACACCCCCATCTTAATCTTGTGCGGTGAACGCACGCCTTTATAGCGATCCTCTAATCTTAACGCCAGACCAATGCTGTCATCGACGCCATATCGGCACCAGTTGTTACCGATGCAAGACTTCACGGTGCGTAGCGATTTACCATAGGCGTGCCCCGTCTCAAAGCCTGCCTGCACCAGTTGTGTCCAGATATCAGGCAGCTGCTCCATACGTGCACCAAATAAGTCCACACGTTGTCCGCCTGTGATTTTGGTGTATAGATTGAACTCTTTTGCGACTTGCCCCAGCACGATGAGCTTATCGGCAGTGATTTCACCACCCGGCACGCGCGGCACGACTGAATAAGTGCCGTCTTTTTGGATGTTTCCTAAATAGTAATCGTTGCTGTCCTGTAGCGGGGTTAGTTCAGGCTTGAGCACATAATCATTCCAGCACGACGCCAAAATAGAGGCAACGGTCGGTTTGCAAATCTCACAACCATGACCGCGACCATGCTCCGTCAGCAGCTCATCAAAGGTTTTGATACCATGAACGCGAATCAAGCTGTATAAATCCTGACGAGAATAAGCAAAATGCTCGCATAAGTCGTTATTGACCTCAAAACCAAGCGTTTTTAGCTGGTAACTCACGGTGTCTTTTACCATTGGCGCACAACCGCCGCAGCCTGTGCCGGCACTCGTTACGGTTTTGATGTCAGAAATCGAGTACGCGCCGTTTGCGACTGCGGAGCAAATCGCCCCCTTCGATACGTTGTAACAAGAGCAAATCGTGGCGGTATCGGGTAAATTGTCGATGCCCATCATAGGTTTTTCGACGTTGGGTAGTATCAGGCTTTCGGGATGCGCTGGCAGATCAATGTCATTGAGATACAACTGCAGCAAGTTATTATAATCTTCGGTATCACCGACCAACACGGCACCAAGCAAACGTTTATTGTTCGCTGTGGTGACAAGCTTCTTATAAATACCTTCGGCAGGGTTTTGGTACAGGTAGCTTAGACTGTTGTCAGCAGCACCATGCGCGTCGCCAATACTACCGACATCAACGCCCATCAGTTTTAATTTGGTGCTCATATCAGCGCCCGTAAATCTTTGTTCCTGATTGCCGGCAATTTGGGCAGCACAAATGCTCGCCATGCTATAACCGGGTGCCACGAGGCCAAAGACTTGATTGTTCCACACCGCGCATTCGCCAATGGCATAGACATGCTCGGCATTGGTGCGACATTGCTCATCGATCAAAATACCACCTCGTGCTCCCATGGTAATCCCGCATTCAGGGTTGTTTTTTATTATGCCATCTTGCGGCCTGATACCCGCACTAAACACAATCATATCGGTATCTAATGAGCTGCCATCGGTAAATTGCATGGTGAGATAATTGGCATCACTGTCTGCACTATCTGTATTAGAAACAATGTCTTGGGTGTTTTTGCCTGTTAGGACTGTGACGCCCAGCGCCTCGATTTTACGCTTTAAAATCTCGCCACCTGCCGCATCAAGCTGAACCCCCATCAACTGCGGGGCAAACTCGACCACATACGTATCAAGGCCAAGGGTAACCAGCGCTTTTGCCGCTTCTAGTCCGAGTAGTCCGCCACCAACCACCACGCCTTTTTTGACTTTGGGTAATTCAGCAATGGCCAAAATCTCGTCCAAATCTGCAATTGTACGATACACATGACAGTGCGGATGCTCACGACCGGGAATCGGTGGTACAAAAGGATACGATCCTGTTGCTAGTACCAGCTCACTGTACTCAATTTTCTCGCCAGCTTGCGTGGTTATAGATTGATTGATCGAGTCGATCTCCACAACTCGCTGGTTTAAATGCAGTTGTATTTTTGATGAATCATAAGTGGTTAAATCGACTAGGTTTAGCTTGCTGGCATCTTTGTGCTCAAAATAACTGGACAAATACACACGGTCATAAGCAGGGCGGTCCTCTTCTGCAAATACATGAATCTCAAATTGTTCATGCAAGCCTTGCTCAATGGCTCTCTCAACAAAATGATGACCGACCATGCCGTTGCCAATCACGACTAAGTTGCCTTTACTTTCTGTGTTTGTGTTTTTTGTGCCTATTGTAGTGCTACTCATGCGTCTGTCCTCTATATAGCTGATAAATGACATTTAGATGCCTACTCATACAGAGCATTCAATAATTGTGCCAAGCAACTTTATTCTTGTGTATTTCTTGAGGCACGCCGTTATAAGCGGTTGAGTAAAAGACAAGGGCAAACAGTATGCTTATTAAGGTTTCTGAGAAATTTAACAGAGGCAAAAGAAAAAAAGATGCCTCTGTCTGTGTTGCTGATCAGAATGTCGATTATAAGTTTTCTATCAATGCCTCCATAAGATACAAATGCACCAACATAGAGATTACGTTGCCCCAATTTGGGTTCTCTCGTTGTGGGTAGGTCAAAACACTGCTTTTGTTTTTCTCCTCTTTTTTTGGTTCTTATAAAAAGGGTCATAAAGTTTTAGTGCCGTGGTAAAAGCGTCGTAAAAGCTTAGCAAGCAGGCGTTGTAGCTCTGCCTTAAAACCCTTGCTCATTTTAAAAACGCAATTTATTACCACAACTGGCATAGCCATTGCACCGCCTTAACTGTCTTAATGGATTTTTTTTGAACATTTGACGCTTTGCAATAACCGAGAAGTTAACCATTTAAGGAAGCCGCTGCCTATGTCATCGTCATCATCGACCCCTGTTGCCTCTACCCCAGACAAGCTAAACGTCTTATCTTTTTCAGGTAAAAATAAAATTCTTCACTTAGGTTGGATGGCGTTTTTTCTGACCTTTTTTGTGTGGTTTAACCACGCTCCGTTTTTATCCGCGATTGGTGAGACATTGAGTCTCACAAAAGACCAAGTCAAAACGCTTCTGATATTGAACGTGGCGTTGACTATCCCAGCCCGTGTCATTATCGGTATGTTGACCGATCGTTTCGGCCCGCGTCTTGTCTATACGGCGATTTTGGCTATCGGTGCGATTCCTTGCTTTACGTTTGCGTTCGCGCAAGATTACAACACCTTGGCGTTGTCCCGTTTTTTATTGGGGTTTGTTGGCGCAGGTTTTGTGGTTGGTATTCGTTTGATGAGTGATTGGTTCCCAACCAATGAGCTGGGCACGGCGGAAGGGATTTATGGGGGTTGGGGCAATTTTGGTTCAGCCGCAGCGGCATTACTACTACCCACCGTGGCGATTATAGCGGCAGCGATCTTTGGGGGCGATGAAGGCTGGCGTTATGCCACCGCCGTGTCAGGTGTGGTGATGGCGCTTTATAGTGTGATTTTTTATAAGATGGCGCGAAACACGCCTAAGGGTGCGACTTACTTTAAACCCAAAAAGTCGGGCGCTATGATGGTGACCTCATCGGGCGACTTTTGGCTGATGATGGTGTTTAAATTACCCATGTATTTGGCACTAGCTTTGTTGGCATGGAAGCTATCACCTGCGGGCGTGAGCCTGCTCAGCCAGTCTAGTGTCACGCTGATTTATATTGGTCTTGCTGTCCTGTATATCTACGAGTTCATCAGCAGTTATCGCTTTAATAAAGAGGTCTTTACCACGCCTGTGCCTGACGCGCATCGGTATGACTTTAAGCAGGTCGGTATTTTAAATATTCTGTACTTTGCAACTTTTGGTTCAGAGCTTGCTGTCGTATCGATGTTGCCATTGTTTTATCAAGAGACCTTTAATCTCTCGATCGTTATGGCGGGCGTGTTGGCGTCGAGTTATGCTTTTATGAATCTGATGTCACGTCCTGGTGGGGGTTGGCTCAGTGATAAGTTTGGTCGAAAAATCACCTTGCTGATTTTGACAGCAGGTTTGGCTGTTGGGTATTTGTTAATGGGCATTCTTGATTCAACATGGCCACTTGCGCTCGCGTTGTTAATCACCATGTTTTGCTCGTTTTTTGTGCAGGCAGGAGAAGGGGCGGTCTTTGCGGTGATTCCATTGATCAAGCGTAGTATGACGGGGCAGTTCGCTGGTATGACGGGTGCGTACGGTAACGTTGGTTCGGTGGTCTATCTCACGGTACTGAGTCTGGTGTCTTATCAAGTGTTTTTCTTCGTCATCGCTGCGACGGCAGTGGTGGGTTTCTTTGCGCTGTTTTTACTCAAAGAACCTGAAGGGGTCATTATTGAAGAGATGCCAGATGGGTCATTTGCTGAGATTCAAGTCAGTCATAGCTAGCACGAGAAAATAAATAAGGATGATTTTGAATACCATTCAAAAAGACATACAAAAAAACAGTCAACAAGGTGCTCATATGAGTGTCGATCAGGCAAGTAGTGCTGCAAGTGTGGCAATGAGTAGGGCTAGTGAATCCAGTCACCACAGCGCAGACTCTGCGTTGTGGTGGCTTGACTTTTTTACGATGAAAGGTCGTAAAGCCGAAAACCAAGACAGTCTACTGATCACGACCTGCCTGCCGTATCATTTTTTGGCTTCAACATCGACCAAATCGGACGACTTAAACAAAGGCGAATCAGTTAAAAGTATAGCAATGCCTCCAGCGCCACTGTTGGTGCTGATGGCAGATGGGGTCAGTGCTTGCCAGTTTCCCAAACAGGCAAGCCAGCTGGTCGTCAATACGGTCGCGGAAAAAATAACGTTAGCACTATCAAAGTTGCCGCACGTACAACAGCCGTCACGAGATCCACCTCAAATCACGCCTTTGGATGATGATTACATTGCGAGCATCATTAGGACGGCGGTAAATAAAGCCAATGATATGTTGTATTTTCCACAAGCGTACCAGCGGGTGCCGCCTTTGTTGTCTACGCTGTCAGGGTTATTATGCATTGGTGATCGTATCCATCTGTTTCATACAGGCGATTCTCGTATTTACCGTGTTGGGTTAGACGGTCTGACGGTTCTTAGTGAAGACCACCGCATTCATCGGGGGGAAGAAAAAGGGGCGCTGTCGGCGGCTATCGGCGCAGACAGTCAGTTGGACTTGCAACAATCGGTGTTTACGCTGCATCAAAACGAGTGCTTGGCAATAATGACGGATGGAATTTATGAGCACATCGATGAGGTTGAGTTAGCGTTTGAGCTGAGTACGGCGGCGACAAACATGTGTCAGGCGCTGTCGGCCACGCACAGCTTGCCAGCAGGATTTCATGCCAGTCAGACTTTGTGTGAGCACGCTTTTACAGAAGGCAGTCATGACAACCTAAGTATGATTATGCTAAGTATGAATGCGATGCCAAAACCATCCAATTTAACAGAGAATTCTGGCGCTCGTTTTGAGTGTGATGGCGCTCATCTTGAGCATAATACCAGCGCGACCCACGATACTCCTCGCTATCAGCTGCCGCCAGCTTTAGAAATAGGGGATAGCATTGATGGTTTTACCGTGCTGAGCATCATTGCGCGCACTGCCCGCAGTCACGTGTATTGGGTACAAGATAAAGACTGTAATGACTTTGTGCTGAAGTCGCCGAGCCTTGATACCATAGCGGATGGTCATTATTTGCGTGATTTTTTACAAGAGCGCAAAATTGGCCTGAGCTTGTCAAAGCACCGGCGCGCGGGCGAATCTGCTTATAATCAAGCTGACCCCAATCGCTTGCAAGCGATGGATTCAAACAAAGCCCACGCTCATGGAATGGGTTCTGGGCTGAACGTCTCAGGACTACTGCGTTACTATCCAGTACCCGCCAGCACCACCTATCTATATCACCTAACTGAGTATATCGAAGGCGAGAGTTTACGTGACTTCATTGAACGAAATGCCCCATGCGATGTTTGGCAGACCTATGATTTGCTGACCAAAATAGGTATGGCGGCGCGAGTGATGCACCGCAATTATCTCTTGCACCAAGATATCAAGCCCGAAAACGTGCTGTTGACCAAATCAGGCGCGGTGAAACTGATTGACTTTGGCTCTGCCAGCTCATCAATCTTAAAAGACAGTACACGTCCTCCCAAGGGCGATCTGCACTACGCTGCACCAGAGTACTACAGTGATGCACCAAAAGGGGTGCACTCTGATCTGTTCTCAATCGCTGTGATTGGTTATGAGCTATTGACAGGACAGCTGCCGTTTGGTTCGCAAGAGTTGATGAATCCGAAGCAGACCTTAGTCATGCCAACGCAGCCACTGCGACAGCAAAACATACCGCCTGTTAGCCAACAAGCGCTTATACGGGCGCTACATCCTAATACCAATGTTCGTTATCAAGCCATTGGTGAGTTTTTACAAGATTTCAACCCTGATAACCGCGCACGCAGCCGCGACCCTGAGCCGCTTATTAAACGCAATCCTTTACTGGTGTGGCATGGCATTTGCTTCGTACAGACTGCCATCATTGTCTTGTTGCTATGGGTACATCTGTCATAGGTTGCCCATTTTCAAAGACATGTCATCACTTGTTTAACGCTGCACTATGCTGCTAAGGAACTTCGTTTTATGTTGCTCCATACATCAAAAAATGCCGCCAAATCTGCGATTGATACAGATTCCCCTGACATACCTATCCATCAAGTTGTAACCGACCATACTTGTGAATGTAGTAATGATAAATATGGTAATGATAAATATAGCGCTGACGAATACAGCACTGATGCTCACAAAACCAACTGTTGCCACGATAAAATGGGTAGCGAGGGTGTTATCATCATCGGTGCGGGTATGGCAGGTAGCCGTTTCGCCATTGAGCTTGCACGGGTACAGCAGCAAAGTATACAAGCGAAAAATGAGCGCTTAGACAACCTGCATTTAAAAAGCCCTGACATACCACTACCCATTACTCTGATTGGTAAAGAACCACAAGTAGGCTACAACCGCATTATGTTGTCGCCTGTACTCTCAGGAGATGCAGCGTTTGAGGACACCTATTTATACGATAAAGCGGATTACGAGGCGCTGGGTATCACCGTCTTGGCTGGGTTGAGTGTCGATACGATTGATACTGAGCAGCAGTCTATTGAGCTTGACAATGGACAAGTGCTCCGTTATGCCAAACTGGTCATTGCCACTGGTTCAACTGCCCGCGTTATTCCATTTCCCAATCATACGGCAAAAGGCGTTCATGTGTTTCGAGACGTGGCTGATGTCACAGCTTTGATTGAGTATGCTCGTCAAGGCAAAACAGGATTGGTGATTGGCGGCGGCGTACTAGGGTTAGAAGCCGCCTGTGCAATGGCCATGCAAGGGGCAAGCATGACCGTCATTCACGTGGATGACTATGTGCTCAATCGCCAGCTGGATTTGCCAGCCGCCCAGCTTTTACAAGCTGAGTTAAGTCGCCGCGGTGTTGGTCTTGAGGTATCTGCAAAGACAGAAGCCATCGCCATCAATGATAGGGACGAGGTGTGCGGGTTGGTCTTAGAGTCTGGCCGTATCTTACCGGCTGATTTTATCGTGATGGCAGTGGGCGTGATACCCAATACCTCCTTGGCCAAAGACAGCGGGCTTGATGTCAATCGCGGTATTGTCGTTGATAACTGCATGCACACCAGCTGTCCTCATGTGTATGCGATTGGTGAGTGTGTCGAGCTAGATGGGGAGCTGTTCGGCATGATCGCCCCGGTAAATCAGCAAGTTGATACGCTCGTCACGGTTTTAAAAGAAGCGGTAATATCAAGCTCCGTCATAGCAGCAGATAATACCAAATCCTTACAAACGCACTGGAAACCCTTCGTCAGTAAACCCTTGTCATTAAAATTAAAAGTATCTGGCGTGGCAGCCTATTCGGCCGGTCAAATTGCCTTTGACGATGGCGACGCTGAGACCATCGAAACCCTCGTCTATCGCCAGCCTACCTTAAACCATTATCACTGTCTCTACCTGAAAAATAATCGGCTCGTTGGCGCCGTACTCTATGGTGATGTCAATGATGGCAGTTTCTACAGTCAGCTTATTACGGATAACGTCGATGTATCGGGCATAAAAGATCATTTAATCTTTGGTAGCGCTTATTGTGATTTAGACGTACTGGCTATGAGCAATGTCAGCACTGATAGCACAAGTGACGACGTAGACATGACTGAATTAGTGGAGGAGGCGTCATGAGTGACATGGCTATTCATAAAATCTCAGCGACCAATACAATCACAGATGCCAGTCATACCAAGCAAACGGCTGCGTCAAGTCATTTGGCTCACCCCGCTAAAACAGCGATGAGCCAGACGATAGCGACTCATACCATCAGCACTGCTGAAGATGTCCATGAAGCATCATCGCTGACCCCAGCTGATGGCGCGAGCAAAATGATACGTACCACTTGTCCTTATTGCGGCGTCGGTTGCGGTGTCCTAGCGAGTGTTAATGATAGGGGAGTAATCAGTGTCAAAGGAGACCCCGAGCATCCTGCTAACTTTGGCAAATTATGCTCAAAAGGCAGCGCGCTTGTCCAGACGCTTGGCACCGAGCGCCGATTGATTCAGCCTTACTATCAAAACAAGCGGGCATCCATGCAGCAACAGCAGCCTCTGCCATTGAATATCGCTTCTCACTTGAATCCTATCAAAACGTCTGATAGGCAGCCACTTATTGAGAACACCGATTGGGACACTGTGTTAGGGGATATTGCTAAGCGTTTAAATGATACGATCGATAAGTATGGGCGCGACAGTATTATGTTTTATGTCTCAGGCCAGCTATTGACTGAAGACTATTATGTTGCCAATAAATTCATCAAAGGCTTTATCGGTAACAATAATATCGACTCCAATTCTCGGCTGTGTATGTCATCAGCGGTAGCGGGACATAAGCGCGCGTTTGGTGCAGATCTGGTGCCGGGTAATTATGAGGATTTTGAAACCTGTGACTTATTGGTACTGGTTGGCTCAAACATGGCATGGTGTCACCCCATCCTGTTTGGGCGTTTCTTGACGGCCAAAAAATTGAACCCAAATAAAAAACTGATCGTGATTGATCCGCGGCGTACGGACGCTTGTGAGTTTGCCGATTTGCATTTGCCCATTGCGGCTGGTACTGACACGCATTTATATAATGGTTTATTGCGTTATCTTGAGCAGCACGGTTGCCAAGACAAGCAATATACTAGGCAATGTGTGGGTGTTGATGAGGCTTTGTATGCAGCCAAAATGTGGACGATTGACAAGGTGGCGAGCGCCTGTCAAGTGTCACCCGATAGTGTCCGTCAGTTTTATGAGTGGATTGCTGCCAATGACAAGACCGTGACTGCATTTAGTATGGGGGTGAATCAATCCAAAAGTGGCACAGACAAGGTCAATGCCATTATCAACACCCACCTATTTACGGGGCGCGTGGGTCAAGTAGGGGCGAGCCCATTTTCATTGACTGGTCAGCCCAATGCGATGGGCGGGCGAGAAGTTGGCGCGCTTGCCAATTTATTGGCGGCCCATTTGGACTTAGACAATAGGGAGCATCGTCAGCTGGTGGTGGATTTTTGGGCGTCCCCTCAGTCTATCGCTGCAAATGTTGGTGTCAAAGCTTGCGATGCTGCCGATGCAATTTTGGATGGGCGCATCAAGGCCATTTGGATTATGGCAACCAATCCTGTGGTGAGTTTGCCAGAGGCGGACAGATTTCGCCAAGCGCTTGCTGAATGCGACTTGGTAATCGTGTCGGACTGCTCAGTAGACAGTGATACGGTAAAATGTGCTGATATTGTCCTGCCGGCCCAAGGTTGGAGCGAAAAATCAGGCACGGTGACCAATTCTGAACGGCGCATCTCGCGTCAGCGATCTTTACTGCCTGCGACAGGTATGGCAAAGCCTGACTGGTGGATACTGTCGCAAGTCGCCAAGCGTATGGGCTTTTCAGGGTTTGATTATCAGCACCCCAGCGAGATATTTAATGAGCACGTGGCATTGACAGCCTATGGCAATGATAAAAATCAAACTGTCTCAACCAAAAACCAGCCGCGTTATCTCAATCTTGCCAAAGACCTGTCTGTTTTGATGGCAGAGGCAACGCATAGCAATCACTCTATCCACCATCGGCGCATGCCAAACGCGCTTAGCAATGAAGACTACGACATGATGCGGCCATTTCAGTGGGGCGGCGCGCGTATTTCAATGACTGAGGCGGCAAATGAGCGGTCAGATGATTTATTAGGTGATATGACTATTCAGACGGCCTCTTGCATCAAAGCACAGCTGATAGCCATCACGCCTGCTGATAATGCCAGTGTGCCCAATCGGCACCGACACAAGCAAAGACACAAACGGCGATACAACAATATATCGTCAAAACTGAATGCGCCAACCCTTGATTTGCGTCTCATCACAGGTAGATTGCGCGATCAATGGCATACCATGACTCGAACGGGCCTCGCCCCGCAGTTAAATCAACACCAGTCAAAGCCAGTGCTGACGCTACATCCTGATGATGCCGCGCAGCTTGGTGTGGAAACTGATGATTTTGTACAACTGCATCGTCAGTATGAAGAAGGTGTGATAGCTGAGCAAGAGGCAAGTCAGGTGCTGGTACAAGTGGCAATGAGCGATGTGATGCGAGTTGGTGATGCATTTATGTCGATGCACTGGAGCAATGCTTTTGCCAGCTTTGCCCGTATGGGTACGCTTATTCCAACGGTCGTTGATCCGCACTCAGGACAGCCCGAGCTTAAAAATTCAGCCATCCGTCTTACCGCAGTGCCCATGCACACGTTTGGTAAGATTTTGGTGCATCCTGACTGGCAAGACACCGTTATAGTGCAATTGCGTACGATCTTGGACAATTTTGAGAAAAAGAGGGTGCAAGAAGATGTATTCGAAAAAAAGAGTCACACAGGGACAAATGCTGCTTTGGCAAACCAATTGCCCGCCCTTACTTGGAACTTAAGCCGTCAAATGAATAGTGTACTGATTAATTTTGCCAGCCCAAATATCAGTGTGAGTCATACTTTAAACACCTCTGACTTTTGGCAGCAGCTTGCAGAAGCGATACAACCTTTAGGGCAGTTGGCATCACAAACGCACACGACCAATACGGCGTTCACCGTCAGTAAACAGCGTGATCAATTGCGCTTCATTATGACCCAGTCCATTCGTGCAGCGGTAAACAGCAGCGTGTCAGCCAGCACTGATCATACAGACAATAGCGCAATAGAGGGTGAGGGGGCTAATGAGAAACTCATCATGGCTGTCTATCTTGCACCAACGCCCAAGGCCTTACCCAGTGTCCAATGGCTCGATAGCTGCTTTGCCGATGCCAATCAAATGCCTGTCAATCAGCGTTATAAATGGTTACTGGCTGGCCGTCCTGCCAGTGGCTATGTCGATCCTGGGCCACTCGTCTGTTCGTGCATGTCCGTTGGCGAAAACCGTATTATTGAGGCGATCACTAAGCAGGGCTGTACCAGTGCGACAGCTGTTGGAGAGCAGTGCCGAGCGGGTACCAATTGTGGCTCTTGTGTCGGTCAGATTAATGACTTAATCACAAAATATACTCAATTAGAGTCAGCTTAATGGCTTGGTGGCATGTCGCTTGCAACGGATAATGTGCGACTAAAAATTGGCTGAGCCTGAGTAGAAGTTTACTAAATCGCCTTATTTTTAGTACGCTACTTTACTGTACTTATACTGTCATCAGGAGCGACCATCATGCCCAATTCACCTGCCTTTATTGCAAACAGCGCACCCTACGGTTTAACGAGTCAAAAGTGCATGGAGAGCGGGGTGCAAGATACCCAATTGAGTCAGAAACAAGGCGCGGTCTATCTGGTAGGCGCAGGATCTGGTGACCCTGAATTGTTGACGCTAAAAGCGCTGAGGGTGATGCAGCGCGCAGATGTGGTGCTGTACGACAGTTTGGTCTCTGAAGATATTTTGGACATGTGTGCGCTGACTGCCGAAAAGATATTCGTCGGTAAACGTCGTGCCAATCATGCGCTACCACAAGAGGGAATCAATGAGCTGCTCGTCAAGCACGCCCTTGCTAATAAAACAGTGGTTAGACTAAAAGGCGGTGATCCTTTTATTTTTGGACGGGGCGGTGAAGAGATCCAAGAGGTAGTACGGTATGGTATTTTTTTTGAATCTATTCCTGGTATCACTGCAGCCAGTGCCGCGGCGAGTCGCGCGGGTATCCCATTGACACACCGCGATCACGCCCAATCGGTGCAGTTTGTCACAGCTTGTAAAAAACTGGGCGCACCCAATGAGAACTATAGTGAATTACTGGACAGTACTCAGACGGTCGTTTTTTATATGGGATTGCATCGTTTGGATGAGATGACAAAAGGGTTGATAGAGGCAGGGCGAGACGGTGCGACGCCGTTTGCGATCATCAGTCACGCAAGCCTACCCACGCAGCAAGTACTCATCGGCACGTTAAAGGATATCGCCGAGCAGCAAGCATCCGCCAGCCTGCCCACACCAGCACTGCTGATTATGGGCGATGTGGTCAATTTGTATGGTGAGTTTGCAAACTATAACCTTGCGTCACTTAGTCAAACCTTGGAAGTCAGTTGTGTGTAAGCAGGATATCAGACAGGCTCATAAGTAGCCTCAGTCTTTGCGCCAATATACCTTAATAACGGAATCACTACGCTCTAATCCTAGCCTTTGTTGAATCAGCCCTCGAAGTGCTTTTGCTGTACCCGCCTCTAAAGCGCCCCAAACTGTATCAATTTGTATGGGGTGGTTAGTCAGATAGTTGGCCAATGTGTGGTCAATTAAGGCAGCCAACTCTTTTCCTGAGTTGACCTTACCTGTCACCAAAGACAACAGCATAAAGCTGTTGTCTATCTGACACTCAGCACTTTGTCTGGTCTTGTCACCGTTTTTTTTATCAGTGCCTATTTTAACTGCATCAAAGTACGCTTGATCGGCTAGCTCTTGGGTAACACAAAGCACCAAAGGCGGTAGAGGATTGTCCCAAAGCTCCAGTAAGCGTGCCACGGTGGGCATCGAGGTTTCATCAGCAATCAGTAACGTTTGTCCATCCTGCAAATGGGCCGTTTTTTCAGGGAACTCACGTTTACTCATGACGGTATCGCCTACTTGTAATGAGCGTGCCCAATGACCACCGGGCGTATCCCCATGCAAAAAAACATCAACCCATGCGCGTACGCCATCTGACGTCTGCCATGCTTTTCTTAATGTGTAATAGCAATGAGCACGCGTAGGCGAGGCCTTATCGTCAACGTTTTGTGAAGCGCTGGCATTATGCGCCAAATCAAACAAGTACGCATAACCTGCTTCATCAACAGGGACAGAGTTTTTGTTGGAGACATCCAACGTAGACCCCGTCAATTCAAGACGCAGCATATTTGGACTGACCTTATAGCTGTCCTGTACTAAAAAAGTCTGTTTGGTCAGTTTGATGGTTTTTTTGCCGAGTTTTTTATCCGCTTGTTGTTTGAGCAAAATATATTGCGTATTTAAGTCACTAAACTGGGTGATGGGCGCTGTAAAGGCTATAAAAAATGTCGGGTTGTGTGCCTGAGCAGACGTTTTTTTTGTGCCTTTATATTGTATTTGTAAAGCGATTGCCTCGGCATAGATATCAACCAGCTGTACGCTTGCCTCATCCATGTCTTCTGACGACAGAGAAGTAAAAGCGGTCAAAAACCCGAGCAATTCATCGTAATGCTCTTCATTGATGTGAGTGATGGCGCTGGCAAGTTCAGGAAAGTTTAAGGGGGTATAGGCGTTTGCTTGGGCATAAGAAGTGGGATTAGCAGAGGAGGTAGAATGGGTCATTTATATACTCACGAACAATAGTGGAGGAAGATAAAAAATATATTAAGTTAATGATAATTGTTTTTATTATCATTTACGAGTAAAATCAATTTTTATTGGCTTTTTTAGACAAATATCACGACTTTAATGAACGACGGGTAACTATATGTTATGTGCAGATCAACTGACCATCAGCCGCCAAGGCAACACGTTACTAGACAATGTGAGCTGTGAGATGGATACCAATGAGCTGGTCGCCTTAGTGGGGCATAACGGCTCAGGCAAATCCACTTTGATTAAAGCGTTGGCAGGTGAGATGACAATTAATGGTGGCAGTATCCGCTTAGATGAGCGCCACATTAGCGACTACAGCAGTAAGGAGCTGGCCAAGCAAATGGCCTATCTACCGCAGCAATTGCCGGATGCGGCTGGATTTACGGTGCGCGAGCTGGTCATGCTAGGACGATATCCACACCAAAAATGGCTACAAAAGCCCAACCAAATTGACAAGGATAAAGTTGCACAAGCGATGCGTATTACTCAAGTAGAGGCGTTCGCTGACCGTACGACTACCACGCTGTCAGGCGGTGAGCGAGCACGAGTTTGGCTTGCCATGTGTCTGGCGCAAGACACCCGTTATCTATTGCTCGATGAACCATTAGCAGCACTGGATATGCATTATCAATTAGAAGTGATTCAGCTTATTCGTCGTTTGGTCGATGAGCAGGGCTTGTGTGTGATTATTATTGTGCATGATATTAATCTGGCCGCGCAGTATGCGGATCGAATTATCGCCCTAAAAAACGGCCGAGTTTGTCACAAGGGTGATATCAAAAGCACCATGCAGCCCAACATACTGCGCAGTATCTTTAATGTGGATATGCAGCTGCTCCGTCATCCTATAACGGGACAACCTGTCGCCATCGCTTGATGTCTGATTTATCTTCTTTTTTTATTCATTGATTCTTCTTACTCGCCTAAAAAGATAGACCCTTATGTTTTCTGTTCTGTACAAATACAAATTCTCCCGTCTGATAATCAAACCTTCAGTATCTGATTGTTTCAACTCTGTGCTGCTTAAGCGAAAGGGGTGGGCTGTCATCACAGCATTGGTATTCACCACTGCCCTTACTGCGTGTCAGCAACCAACAACGGGACAAAAAGATGCTCGGGTAGATCAGCCTGATAACGTTAAAATCAATATTGCTTCTCCTGATTGGGGCAATGCGGCGACGTTGACGGCCATGGGCTATCCTCCGATTGCGACAGGCGATATCAGAGTGTGGGACAGATGGGTCGGCACGCCTAAACTGCCAACTTCGACGGTTGATGTCGGTATCCGTTATCAGCCCAATGCCGAGTTAATCGCTCAGCTGCCAGTAGATATGGTCGTGGATAACTTTTTTTATGAGCATGCTCGCAGTCTTTATGGTGACGTCCCCGCAGAGTCGATTATGTTTGCCGCTAAAGGGGAGAGTGCGACTTGGGCGGATTATACTGAGCCAACTCGCCAGCTGGGCAAGCTGATCGATGAGCCTAAACTGGCTGAAGACTATGTTATCAAAAGCCATAAAGATATCAATCTTGCTGGTGCGCGCCTGCAACAGCGCTATCCAAACATCAAGAAATTCGCCGTCGTACAGTTTGCGGATGCTAATAATATGCGTATGTATGTTGCTAATAGTTTGTTCCAGCCCGCGCTTTCACAGATGCAAAAAGAGCTTGTGGTACTGGGCCTAGGCAATAGTTATGGCTTCGTTCCGATACGAATGGGCGATTTGGCGCAGTTAGATGAAGATGTTTGCTTATTAATTATAGATCCCCTTAGTCCAATCACTAGGGCTGAGATTAAAGACAGTTTGGTGTGGCAACGCTTAAGCTATGGGAATCAGCGTTGTATGGGCGAGCTGCCACCCGTATGGATTTATGGCGGCATGTCATCATTGGTAGGGTTGGCACATAACTTATCCACTGTTGAATTAAAAGGCGGAGCTGCGTCATGAACACCCACATTGACAATCACCCTCAACACCTTAATGCCAATAATACTAATAATATTGCCAATCCTATGACGTCACTTTCCACTTCTCAGTCGGTTGAATTATCAAAGCAGTCCCCAAAAACAAGACAACAATCATCCGGCCCCCCGCCAACTCCGCCGCAACCACAAAACGTCTCCTCGTTCATTAATTCTTGGCGACTGTGGGCTATGGTTATCACCCTCATCCTGTTGTCATTATGGAGCAGTTGGGCATTGATCGCTCAGGAGTGGACGCGCCCAATAAGCGAGTTATTCCTTCCAAGCTCGCAGTTGGATATCGCCAGTATGGCAACACAGCTACATCTAGTGGCGACCAGTATCGTGGCGCTGCTGGCAGGAGGGCTGCTTGGGGTGGTCAGTATCTTGCTACAGCAACTGGTCAAAAACCCGCTCGCTTCAGACACCACCTTGGGTGTCGGCGTAGGAGCACAATTGGCGATGTTGATCGTGTCGCTGTTTTTGCCAAGCTTGGCGATTTATGGTGGTGTTTATGTCGCCTTTGTCGGGGCAATTATCAGTATGGGGTTGGTTTTTGCTTTATCGGCACCCAGTCGATTTAACCCGTTGATTTTAATATTGGCAGGCTTGGTGGTAAATATTTTGCTCGCTGCCGTCGCCAACGTATTGGTGTTATTTTTTGCTGAACGTAGTAACGGGATGTTGTCGTGGGCCGCGGGTTTTTTGGCGCAAAACAGCTGGTCTACCAGTTTGATGCTTGCGATTACCACGATTGCGATGACGGCTGTGTGCTTGCCTTTATTGAAGCCACTGACCTTGATGAGTTTGGATGACATGCAAGCCAAGCGTTTGGGGGTGCCGATTAACGGTATACGTGCCACCGTGGTACTTATTGTGGCTATCGTGACGGCTTTGGTGGTCAGTGAAGTCGGTCTGATAGGCTTTATTGGTCTTGGTGCTGCAAGCTTAGTCAATGCCCTTGGTGTCTCTTCAATCAGCAAGCGTTTGGTCGCTGCTTTTGGCCTAGGTGCCCTGCTGTTATGGCTAACCAGCAACGTGGCGTTATTACTTGAGCCGATACTGAGTATGCAAATTCCTGCAGGGGCTATGACGGGTATTCTTGGGGCACCACTCATTATTTGGCTGATTTTACGTCAGCGACGTGAGCGTATAGAGACAGTGATTCCAACGCTGACGGGTAAGAACACGCCTGTCGCATATTGGCGCTGGGGTCTTGGCGTGGTCGTGATGATCGTACTGGCTTGCCTTTTTGTGCAGGATGTCAACGGCTGGGGTGTGAGTACGGACTGGGCAATCACCGAGCAGTATCGACTACCACGCAGCTTGAGTGCGGCGGCAACGGGTCTGATGCTAGCTGTGGCAGGTGTGTTATTACAAACACTCACGCGTAATCCGATGGCAAGTCCAGAAGTATTGGGGGTCAGCTCGGGGGCAGCGCTTGGGGTTATTTTAGGGTTTTTATTGCTACCAAGTTTAGGGTTTTCCGCCGGCGCAGGTACTTTGCTGATGTCAGGATTGTCTGGTGCGATAGCCGTATTGCTATTGATTATTTGGCTGGCACGCAGGGTAAGCTCAGGCTATCTGTTATTGGTTGGTATCGGTATTGCTGCCATGATGGATGGAGTGATGCACATGGTCAAGCTGTCTGGTGATCCGCGCCTAGAGGCGATGCTCAGCTGGTTATCAGGGACGACTTATAGCGCTCAGCCTAGTACGGTATGGTATCTCATCGGCATTGCGCTTGTCTTATTTGCCTTAAGCTTATTATTCATCAAACCCTTACGGGTCCTTGGTTTGGGTACGGGCGTCGCTCGCACGCTAGGGGTGGCCGTAACCCCAGTGACGATAGCGCTATTAGCACTAGTGGCAGCGCTTAGTACAGCCAGTACGCTTGCGGTAGGACCGCTCAGTTTTATTGGTTTGATGGTGCCACATTTGGCGACCTCCCTTGGTGCGGTAAGACTTGAGCGACAACTGCCTTTGGCGGCACTATTGGGCGCAGGGGTGATGGTATTGGCAGATTGGATAGGGCGTTATGTCATCTTTCCATATGAGCTGCCTGCTGGCACAGTTGCTGCCATCATTGGCGGTGCTTATTTCTTATGGCTGATTCGGAAAGTACCGATTGCTGTCAGTCGATAGCTTCTGATATTAAAGAGACAGGCGAATAATTCATATTCATGGGTTTATGCTCATGAATA
Organism: Psychrobacter sp. UBA3068; assembly: GCF_002366815.1. NCBI lineage: Bacteria > Pseudomonadati > Pseudomonadota > Gammaproteobacteria > Moraxellales > Moraxellaceae > Psychrobacter > Psychrobacter sp. UBA3068. Next base: position 76,176 of record NZ_DFBY01000007.1, read on the forward strand.
TTTTTGTTCGCGTTCTAGTAAGCATGAATACAGCTTCATTTTGTATAAATCCTCAAGCCAATCATTTAAAAATGAATAAAGTGGGTTGACAGAAGAGTCAAGGTCATCAATAATATGTTTCACAAATGATAATGATTATCACTTTTATTATCATTTACTATTTTTATTGAGTTTGTAGTGGATTTACACTACGTTTTTTAAATGATGCCGACTGTCTTTGCAACGACCACACCAATAACTGTGTGTTCAATGATGTCCATAAGCAGTCTGCAAACAGTAAAACTTGTAGTCGAGTTTTAGTGCATAAAACGAATAAGGTTCGATGCTATGTCTACGTCTTTTCTAAAAGAAAAAAATAATAACAAACGCTATTTACATCGCCAAGCTCAGTTTGAATCTAAGGTGCGCAGTTATCCTCGCAAATTGCCTTTTGCGATCCAATCAGCCACAGGCGCTTGGATTACTGATGTGGAAGGCAATAAATACATAGATTGTCTATCAGGAGCAGGGACGCTGGCACTTGGACACAATCATCCTGTGGTCACTGAGAGTATCAAACAGCTTTTGGACAGCAATCTACCAATGCACACCTTAGACATTACCACGCCATTAAAAGACAAATTTAGTGAATTCATGTACACGCTCTTAGCGACCGAGAAAGACGAGTATTGCTTACAGTTTTGTGGACCAACGGGCGCTGATGCTGTAGAAGCAGCGCTTAAATTGGCAAAACAAGTCACTGGTCGCTCAGGCGTTGTCAGCTTTAGCGGTGGCTATCATGGTATGACGCATGGCGCGCTCGCTGTCACTGGTAATTTGGCACCCAAGCAAGGCATCGAAGGCCTGATGAGCCCGGTGCAATTTTTACCATACCCCAACGCGTATCGCTGCGCTTTTGGTTTGTCTTCTGAGCAAAGCGTTAGCGCTCATATATCTTATTTTGAAAACTTTTTAAAAGATGTAGAGAGCGGCGTGGTCAAACCCGCGGCCGTTATTTTAGAAGTGATTCAGGGTGAAGGCGGGGTCAATCCAGCACCGATTGAGTGGCTCAAGCAGGTGCGACGGGTGACCAAAGAACTGGATATCTTATTGATTATTGATGAAGTGCAAACAGGGTTTTGCCGTACAGGGCGCTGGTTTGCGTATCAATATGCAGGCATCGATCCCGATATGATTGTCATGTCAAAAGCCATTGGCGGTGGTTTACCACTGGCAGTACTTGGTATCAAAAAACAATACGATGCTTGGCAAGCGGGCAACCATTCTGGCACTTTCCGTGGCAACCAGCTAGCAATGGCAACAGGACTTGCGACCCTCGAATATCTAAAAGACCATGATATGGCGTCTTATGCGGCTGAGATGGGCGCTTGGTTTATGGCAGAGCTAAACGGCTTACAAAAACGCTATCCTAGAATTGGTCATGTCAGAGGTCGAGGTCTGATGATCGGCATGGAGATTATAGATCCAGATCTTCCCAGACAAAGCGATGGTAGTTATCCTGCCGATAGTGCAGCGGCGGCGAGCATTCAACAGGCATGTTTTAGACACGGTTTGGTCATCGAAAAAGGAGGACGCGGCGGTACTGTGCTGCGTCTCTTACCACCGCTTAACGTGACCAAAGACGAGCTACACCAAGTATTAGATAAGCTTGAGCGGGCGCTACAAGAGAACCAATAGCGCTCAGTGGCACACCGTCATACCTGTATGACTGTTTCGAGAAAAACGTATAACAACCATCGCCTCTCTCATTTTAATAGAGACGCAAGATAAACTGGTGAGGATACTTTGCATTTATTAAACGAGCAAACCAGTGAGCAATACCTCACGCAGATGCACAAAACGGGCGCCATTATTAAAGAGTGGCTTAATGACAATAATGTGTATTCAGGCGGCACACCGCAGCAAGTACAAGCGGCGACCTCAATCAATATCCAGTCACAAGGACGAGATATCGAGGCCATATTGGCGGACATACAAGACAAATTTTTGCCCAACTGTGTGTCTACAGCACACCGTCATTGCCTAGCGCATTTGCACCCGCCGACCTTGGTGGTTGGCCAAATTGCTGAGATGATTATTGCCGCAACCAATCAAAGCATGGATTCTTGGAATCAAAGCCCTGCCGCCACTTATATCGAAAAAGATTTGGTTGAGTGGTTGTGTCAGCTGTGCCAATTTGAAACCAATGATGATGTTCAAATACACACCCAAACAGACGCTCCGGTTGATAACCAAGCGAGACACAAGGCAGGTGGCGTGTTTACCAGTGGTGGTACCCAAAGCAATCTAATGGGACTGCTGTTGGCACGCAATAAATTCTATACCGCTAAAGGGGTTGATGTACATAAAGAGGGCATGCTGGGTCAGCCGCGTGGCATCATTCTTTGCTCAGATCAAGCGCACTTTTCTATCGAAAAAAATGCAGCATTATTAGGGCTTGGCGTTCGGTGCGTTGAAAAGGTAAAGAGTGATGTGAGTGGCGCGATGCTTATGTCTCATCTACAGCAAAAAATAGAGGAGACAGGCGCGGATAATGTGATGGCAGTGATCGCTACGGCTGGCACCACAGATTTGGGCGCGATTGATCCTTTAATAGACATTGCCAATATATGTCGTGACCAAAAAATATGGCTACATATAGATGCAGCATGGGGCGGGGCGTTACTTCTATCTCAGCGTTATCGACACCTTATTGAGGGTATCCAAGCAGCGGATTCCATTACATTGGATTTTCACAAGCATTTCTTTTTACCGATCAGCTGCGGTGCTTTTTTATTACGGGATCAACAAGACTTTGAGAGCATTCGTCATCATAGTGAGTATCTCAATTCCTCCGATGATGAAAAAGACAACATCCCAAATCTGGTCACGTATTCTCTCCAAACCACGCGTCGGTTCGACGCTTTAAAGCTTTGGATGGCGCTTGATTTATTAGGGACGGATGATTATGGCGCTTTGATTGACGCCTGTCTTAGGACAGCGAGACAAGCGGCAAAGCTGATTGAAAACCATGCAGATTTTGTGTTGGTGCATCAGCCGATTATTAGCAGTGTCTTATTTTATTTTAAGCCAAAAAATACCGCATTGTCAGACAAGCAGCTGTCGCAATTAAATCGCCAAATTGCGCAGGACTTGTTAATTAATAATATTGCCAACGTGGCCACCACGCAGTTTGAGCAGTGCCTTTGCCTAAAATTCACTATTTTAAATCCTAATACGCAAGCCTGTGACATCGACAATATTATAGAACAGATGACTATCACTGGTTTTGATCGACTCCAAAATTATGAGGGACAACACTATGATGCACCATAAAACGCTTGATCGTTTGACACTACAAAACTTAGTGAACGCCTACAGTTATGAGACAGGTCGCGGCAAGATCGTACCCGTAGAGCAGCAGGATGGGCAATACAAACAAATCTCACAAGATAAGCCTCTTTTGGTATTAAACCTTGCCCCGCATGACACCATTATGGCGGTGCCCGTGGATAGAGTCAGCCAATTGGGTCAGCACCGTTTTGCGGATACACCTTCTGTATTCAATGCAGCTTCGTTAAAAACACCTTCGACAAATGATACGCAGTCAGAACCCCAATGGCTAAAGCCTTCTGCTATGAGCCTTGCGTCTTTTATTATCGAAGACATCGTGCATCAGCACAAAGATGACGTAAAACTGGACGGTAATGGCGTGCTCAAACGCTGGCTTGAGAGTTACGAAGGATTGCAAATTATTTTAGAGCATCGCAGTGATAAGATGGATGACATTGTCGATGACACACAAGATTTTATTCAAACTGAGCAAAGTCTGATTTATGGACATGCCATGCATCCAACGCCCAAAGGACGCGCAGGTTTTTATGGTGCTGAATGGGCAAAGTATGCCCCCGAAACCAATAGTAAAACACAGCTGAACTATTGGCTGGTGCATCCTAATTTTATTGTCGAAGAGTTCGTCGATGGCGATAGTATTACCGCTGAGCTAAAGACCAAGTTGCTCGCGGATATGAGCGATTATCAACGACAGCTTATTGCCAAGTATCCTACCCATAAGCTATTGCCATTGCATCCTTGGCAAGCGACGTTTTTGCAGCAACAAGCATGGTATCAGGCGTTAACTGAAAAAGGTCAGCTCTTTGATTTGGGCGCACTTGGGTGGCATTTGCATCCGACAACCTCGGTACGTACACTTGCGGCATTTGAGGCACCTTGGATGTTCAAACTGTCGCTGTCGGTAGCGATTACCAATTCGGTGCGTATCAATTTGCCAAAAGAGTGTAAGCGCGGTATGCATGCTTGTCGAATATGGCGTAGCGACTACGGTGAGCAGTTGGGCGCTGAATATCCCACGATTGCGGTATTAAATGATCCTGCTTGGATTGCGTTGTCTATAGACGGCAAAATTATCGATGAGACCATTTGTATCTTGCGTGATAATCCTTTTACCCAGTCCATGCAAGTCACCAATCTTGCAAGCTTGAGTCAAGATCATCCCACTCGTCTCACCAATCGCTTTGCCACTTTATTCCAGTCTATCCATGAGCGTACCGGTAAGCAGTTGGACGAGATTGCGACCGAATGGTTTGATACTTATCTAAAAGTCGGTTTTGTACCGCTCATCCATATGTACTACAAGCATGGGCTTGCGTTTGAGGTGCATCAACAAAACAGTCTGATAGAGCTAAAAGATGGCTATCCTGCGAAGTTTTGGGCGAGGGACAATCAAAGCTTTGGCTATATTGCTGAATACGCCAAGCCGCTTATCGATGCGTATCCTGAGCTCATCAGTGAAGCAGAGTGTGTTATTCCAGAAGATTTTGCTGACTCGCGTATTGCTTATTATTTAGTGGGTAATACGATCTTTGGTCTCATCACCGCGATTGCTCGTACTCAGATTGTCAGTGAAGTCACTTTATTGGCAACGTTTCGAGATTGCTTAGAGACGCTAGACAGTCAGTATCCGCACCGCTCTTTAATCGATCTATTGCTGCGTAGTCCGACATTGCCATTCAAAGGCAATTTGCTGACTAGACTTTATGCGTTGGATGAGCTAACGGCGCCTGTTGAAACTCAGTCTATCTATGTTGATATTTCCAATCCTATGAGCGCTTAGGGTAAGTATGGTCAATATTCAATGAAACAGGTACAAGTCATTATCCTGCAGAACTGATAACTATTTCCTTACTTGCTGCATCGACGATGACAGAGGTTTTGGAACCTTTATGCCAGTTCTGCTGACAGGCTTTTATAGTGACCTGACGATAGCTCGATATAAATCAATATGTGAATAAGTGCTATAAAGCAATAAGGAATCAACGTGTTAGATATTCTTGGTATCGGTTTGGGACCATTCAATCTTAGTCTAGCGGCATTGCTTGACAAAACAGACGTCAATGCCAAATTCTTTGAGCAAAAGGCGGGGTTTAATTGGCATAAAGGTATGATCTTACCGCACACCACGCTACAAGTGCCCTTTATGGCAGATTTGGTGACATTGATAGACCCGACCAGTCCCCATTCATTTTTGAACTACTTACATACGCAGCATCGATTGCTGAAGTTTTATTTTTTAGAGGACTTTAAGATTTATCGCAAAGAATACAATCATTACTGCCAATGGGTAGCAGGGCAACTAGATAGTTTGGTATTTAATGCGCAAGTGATAGACGTGGCGTTTAATGACAACGGTACTGGCTTCGATAATGACAATAGCGCCAATACCAATGCCAGTGCTATTACGCATCAGGGATTTGTCGTCACAGTTCAAGAGCGAGGCGAGCGAAAAACGTATTATGCCAAAAACCTAGTCATAGGCACGGGCACACAGCCAGTACTGCCGCCAGCATTGCAAAAGCTTGCTCAGCAAGTCCCTGAGCGCTGTATGCACACTGCGCACTTTGCCAATAATTTCGATTTTGAAGCGATTAAAGTACAAGGCAATCAGGAGAATAGCCAAAGTAATAGTCATAAGGCAGATGATAGATTAACCAGAATTGTGGTCTTAGGGTCTGGTCAGTCATCGGCTGAGGTATATCGCGAATTGTTTGATCAACAATTTGATAGCAACGATGAACCAAAGTTCCAATTGGACTGGGTAACCCGCTCATCTGGCTTTTTTCCGATGGAATACTCGCCATTGGGGTTAGAGCATTTTAGTCCCGCTTATACCGATTATTTTTATCGATTGGACGGCGCGACCAAAGCAAAAGTCGCGCCCAAACAGGACTTGCTCTACAAAGGCATGGGGTTTGACACCATACGCGATATTTATCATAAGCTTTATGAGCGCAGCATTGGCAATCAATCACCACACACGACACTGTTGTCCAATTGTGCAGTGGTTGAGGCAACCCTTGATGATACTTTATCGGATGACACCTTAAAGATAACATTTGAACAGTGTGAGCAGAAGCAGACATTTACGGCGGATTACGACTGTCTCATCGCTGGCACGGGTTATCGTCATGCGCTACCTGCCTGCCTAAATCCATTGCTGCATGCCATTGAGTATGATGAGTTTGGGCAACCAAAGATTGATCGGCATTACGCGCTCATGTATCAAAATCGTGATAACCATAGCGGCAAAATATTTGTACAAAATCAAGAAATTCACACTCATGGCGTGGGCACACCTGACTTGGGATTGGGTGCCTATCGAGCTGGGCAAATCATCAATCAATTGATAGGTAAGACCGTATATGACACTGATGCGTTAGAAGTATTCCAACAATTTGGCGCGTCGGTCTAATGTCAGTGTCATTATATAGTTAGTTCAATATAAAAACGAATCAGCGTGACTGGAATGATTTTTTTGCAGCCTCTGTCTGCGAAGGCACAGCAAGCAAGAAAAATTCATTCCAGCTCAGCGTTGGTATATAACGTATCTGTTTTATTTAGAATCGACTATATCAATGAGCAGTATCGTCGATTTACTTTTAAAAAGTGTACGTCTCTACTGAGAGAAATTTCACCTCTAAATCACACAAAATAAGGAGCTATTTATGCCGACCATCACACAGAATCTGCCAGCCACCTTTGCCGTAGAGGCTTATAGCAAGGCGTTTGGGCTACGAGCGGTTAAATATCCTGAAGACATGCCAATGCTCTATCAATGGATGCACGCTGAGCATGTGGTCGAGCAGTGGCAGCTACATCTGCCTATGCCGCAGCTGCGAGTACATTTTGAAAAAATGCTGGCCGATGACCATCAGCGTCTCTACATCGTACTTTGTGAGGATATGCCGATCGGCTATGTAGAGATCTACGAAGGTGCTCGCGATCGTTTGTCTCACTATTACAAAGCCGAAGAAAATGACATGGGCTGGCATCTATTATTGGGTGATACTGCCGTCGTTGGCAAAGGGTATCTCAAACCAATAGTGATGATGCTCAGTAAGTTTATCTTCGAGCATACCGACGCCAAAAAAATAGTGGTCGAGCCAGATAGCAAGGTTGAGGTGTATAAATGGGTGGCCGATAGCTTTGCCTATCATGTACAACGACTGATCGACATGCCTGAAAAAAAGGCATCGCTTTACTTTTGTCATCGTGATGAGTTTTTTGAATCGAGGGGCTATCTTAATTTTTATGGTGCCGTTGCTTCATAAATGAAGTTTTTACGCTCCCTAAACCTATCACTTTTTACAACGCTTGGCAGTACGGCAGTGCTGGTCACGCCCTTACTGGTCAATGATATAAATGATGGCATCTCTTAACAGCAGTCAGGAATTGACAAGTAATTCGCGTCATCAGGTGCTGCTGACACTGTTGCTTGGCGGTACAGTCATCAGCTTTGGTAATAGTGCCCTCAATCCTGCTATTCCCATCTTTATGTCGGTGTTCGACGTCGATATTGTGATGGGCGGCTGGGTACTGAATGCTTATGTGCTGTCTATGAGCGTGGGGCTAATGCTCAGTGGTTATTTACATAAAGAATTTGCGTTTAAGCCGGTTTATTTAACCGCAATTATTGGGTTTATGCTGGGTTCAGTGATTGGGATGTGTGCGCCCTCCATGACGATGGTGATTGTAGCGCGCGCTATACAAGGGCTGAGTGGGGGTCTGACGATTCCGCTGTCTATCGGCATGCTCTACCAGATTTATCCGCAGCATAGACACGGCAGAGTGATGGCACTGTGGGGTATTGTCATTATGATGTCACTGGCATTTGGTCCATTGATAGGCGCTTACTTGGTTGAGCAGTTTACATGGTGGACGTTGTTTGCCGTGACGCTGCCGCTAAGTGCGGTGGTCACTTTGATGGTGTGGCGGCTTTTACCGAATATCGGTTCGCCCAAGGCCAGTAAGACTTTTGATATGAAAGGGTTTGTCAGCTTGCTTATTTGGCTGCTGGCTTTGATGACATGGCTTAGCACGCTTAAAACAGACTTTTATACCAGTCTTGCGAGTGTGATTAAGACCAGTCTGCTTGCTGCTATGTTCTTGGTATCCTTTATGGTTTGGTGGGCGTATGAGCGCCGTCAGAGTCAGCCATTATTAAACGTGCGCCTGTTCCGCAATACCGTGTATTTGCATAGTACGATTATTAGCGTGACGCAGACTTTGGGTCTGATGGTGGGTTTGTTATTATTGCCGATTTTAGTTCAGGAGGTCATGGGCGAGAGTGCCTTGTGGACTGGCGTGATTTTGATGACCGCGACGCTAATGTCTAGTATCACCACGCATTTTGCAGGCAAGCGAGTGGATAAGCACGGCGCTAGAGACATAGGGATTTTAGGTATCATCCTTAGTGCGTCATCTATGCTGCTGTTGGCATGGTGCTTGTATCAGCCAACGCTTTGGTTATTGATGTTGATTATGAGTTTACAAGGGGTGGGGGTGGGACTGGCCTATCTGCCCACCACCACGGTCGGTTTTAGCAGCTTAGCCAAAGAGGTGGTGACAGAAGGTGCGGCGCTCAACAACATCAGTCGCCGAATCGTTTCTACTATTTTTATAACGTTGGTGACGCTCTACGTGGCAGGGCGCGGGGCCCAGTTGTTAGCGACTGGTAGTATACAAAGCGTTGGCACGGCTATTCAAGAAGTGTTTGTTATTTTGGCTGTGATTTTGTTTTTGACCATTTTTTCAGCGCGGCGATTACCCAAAGCTGTCTGAATGAATGATCGAACGCTCAACAAACCCTGCTCGACCAGTCCATCAAACAAACCAGACTAAGGCGTTTTTTTAAACAAAAAATGTAAATAATTATCATTCGCTTTAATATTTATTAAACCGTACTGACTTAATTCAACCGCTTATTTTTTAGTTTTAAGAGAGGGTAGTTACCTATGAAAAATCATCAAATAGACCATAAAAATCATGGCCAAACGATTGACGTGACTGCGCCGTGGCAAGCGCCAATCGATCATAAGGCCATGCAGCGCGTAGAACAACGCGTGATCAAACAGCTCCTACAAGCACTGCTGTATGAAAACATCATTGAGTTTGAATATGAGAGTGCGGCATCGAGCAGTGACACCGTCCTCTTAGACTTTACCATCAAAGCCGCTGATAATATCCATTATCAGGCTCAAGGTTATATCCATTATAGCTTTGAGATTATTCGTTTTAATGATTGCAACGTACAGCGCATCATCGCTGGCAAGGCTTACAATGCCACGCTTGAGAATGTCATTAGCGATATTTTGTTAAAAATAGAAGATGCTGCGTTAAAAGACAGTTTTATCAAAGAGCTGCGTCACACTTTAATCAATGAAACCCAAGTGCAGCGACTGTCACCTAATTTATCAGTACCAAACATGGCCACTGCTGTTGATACGCTCACTTATGAGCAACTCGAAGGCTATTTGATGGCGGGGCATCCATATCATCCTTGTTTTAAGTCGCGTATCGGCTTTGATTTACAAGACAATTATGACTATGGGCCAGAGTTTGATCAAAATATCGAGGTGGTTTGGTTGGCGGTCAAAAAGGATCTGTTGGTCAGCAATACCGCTATTGATATTGATGTCGACGAGTGGATTAAAGACTATGTAGGCGCGGATAATTTTGCCGCGTTACATGACAAGTTAACCCATATCCTTGCGACCACGAGTGAGCAAAATGAAAACGAAGCCACTACGGCTACCGCTTATGGTTTAATACCCGCCCACCCTTGGCAATGGCAAAACACCTTAATTTTAGCGTTGCAGCCGCTTATTGACACGCAGGAAGTGATTTATTTAGGTAGTACGGGCAATCAATACCGCGCCCAGCAGTCGATTCGCTCCTTGTCTATGTTGCAAGCAGATAAAGCTTATTTAAAACTCAGTATGCATCTGATGAATACCTCAAGCACCCGTATCTTAGCCAAGCATACAGTGATGAACGCCGCGGTCGTGACCAAATGGTTAAATCAATTGGTGGCAGAAGATGCGGCAGCGCAGGCGCTACAAATCGCCTTTTTGGGTGAGACAGTAGGTGTCAGTTTAGATCATGAGGTGCTACAACAACGTGGCTACCAGCACCCACATATCTATGGCGGATTGGGCGCGATTTGGCGTGAAAATGTGAGCCAATATCTATCGACCAGTCAAACCGCTTTTCCGTTAAATGGGGTTAGTTATATCAATATGGACGGCTCGATACTCATTGATCCCTGGATTAAAAAGTACGGCGCTGAGGCTTGGACTGCCCAGCTTATCAAAGTAACGGTGCCGCCGGTACTGCACCTCTTGTTTGGTCATGGTGTCGCTTTGGAGTGTCATGCGCAAAATATCGTGCTGGTCCACGAAGCAGGCTTCCCCGTAAAAGTCCTACTAAAAGACTTGCATGATGGGGTGCGTTATTCTCCAAAACATCTGACCCGCCAAGATTTAATTCCCAATTTTTATCGCTTGCCGGCCGCTCATGCCGCGCTCAATCGCGGCTCTTTTATCGAAACAGAGGACACCGATGGTATTCGAGATATGACGGTCGCTTGCTTGTTTTTTGTAGCATTTGCGGACATTGCTATCTTTATGCAAACCCATTATCACTATCCTGAGGCCGAGTTTTGGCAACAGGTGTCTGACTGCGTCACAGAGTACCAGTCTTGTCACCCAGAGCATAAAGCAAGGTTTGCGCTGTTTGATGTTTTCGCGCCGCAAACGCGCATTGAGTCTCTGGCCAAGCGTCGCTTGTACGGCGATCAAGTATTTCCAATCAAATATATCAACAACCCATTAGCCAAAAGCCGAGTACAGATGCCATGTTAAACATGAAGACAGTGCCAACTTTATTTCCGGTTCAGACGGATCATCCAGATATCAAACCAGACGTGGCAAGAATACAAAGCGCGTTGATCACGTATCTGATCGAGTGCGTCTTACTTGAGCAGTGGATAAAAGCGCCTTTGATTGAGGTGACAACGACCATTGACTATCTAGCCAGCCAAAAATGGCAGCAGTGTTTGGCATCATTACCAAGCGCTTATCAAACGTGTTTTGCTCAAAATAACCCGCTATTGGTGATTCAGACGAGTAAAGGTGACCGCTTACTGTTACTGGTAGAGTCGGGGTATACAGTGGCATGGCGATTACATAAATCATGCTTGCCCGTTTTATACCGCCAACAAAATACGCCTCATCTCAACGACTCTGGGCTTAATAGCGATGGTTCCAACGATCATTCGTTTAAACCACTAGAGATCGTAGAAACCGTAGAGACGCTTCTGGATATTTTACTGTCTGCTATGGATCGCGCGTCTTTGAGTGAGAGCGGGATACTAAAGCTAAAAGAGAGCTTGCAGGCGGCGTTCATTGCCAAGACCCAGTCTGCTCGTGCGTACATCACCACGACGGTTTATGGTCAACCGCATTGGTATCAAACGCTAATCGCCGCCGAGCAATGGGGCTCATTAATGGATCGGCCTTTTCATCCATTGGCAAAGGGCAAACTGGGTTTTACCGCCATAGAGTATGAGCGCTACATGGCAGAGTTTAACCAGCCCATTGCGTTGGCATGGGTAGCGGTTGCCAAAACTCATCTCATGGTGGCGGATCAGGTAGAGGACATCAACAGACAGAATCCAGCGGCGTATTTATTAGATAAAGCACAGCAGAAGAGACTGGCAGAGGAGATGGCGGAGCGTCATTTGAGCGATTCGCATGTGGCGCTACCTGTCCATCCTTGGCAGTTGACTCAGGTGATTGCGGATGCTTCTGGCAATGGTTCTTTTGGTCATTCTTCCTTTAATAATGATGCTGATGGTTACGCTGAGAGCTATGCCAAGGATTTAGCAGATGGCACGATCGTCAAATTAACCTTTAATGCGCCAACCACTTATGCCAGCGCCTCCATGCGTAGTATGTTATTGAGTGCCGATACACCGCATAGTGTCAAGCTGCCGATAGGGGTGTATGCCTTAAACTCCAAACGCTATTTGCCAGGCCTAAAGCTGATTAATGGTGAAAAAAACCAAGCTATTTTGATGCAGGCAAGGCAGATAGATGGCACATTATCAGCGACACTGCGGCTGTGGGATGAGCGTGTTTGGTGGGGCTATATGTCGCCTATGCATCTACATGACAAGTGCTCGACCAATCCTTATTTTTATCAAGAAAAACCCACGCATCTGGGCGCGATGCTCAGAAGTTTGCCTGCCGATCTGTGCGATGATCCAGTCCGCCTGATGCCTATGGCAAGCCTAGGTATGTTGGTCTATAAGGATGGCGTCAGTCACCATCCCTTTGATGAGATGATTCAAGCGAAGTATTTAGGCTATCAATCAGCGGTCATAAACGTAGAACACATAAAAGCCGCTGCTATGGGGTGCTTCCAAAATCTGTGCGATGTGTTTTTGGGTACGATGCTGCGCTGCTTGCGTTTGGGACTTGCGCCAGAGATGCATGGACAGAATATAGTGATGGTCAGCAAACACCATCGTTTCACCAGTTTATTGCTGCGCGATCATGATTCGTTACGCATTTACCTACCGTGGCTTGCGCGTCATCAGATCGCAGATCCTGAGTATTTAAGCCCGCCCAATTTTAGAAACCGACTGTACCGAGAGACCCCGCAAGCGCTGATATTTTATTTACAGTCTTTGGGTATATTGGTCAATATCCGCGCCATCATTGAAGCGCTGTCTGAGCATTATGAGATGAGTGAAAAAGTGTTGTGGCTTGAGGCAATGAGCAGTATTGAGAACGCGCTGGCATGTATTGACTTTGATGCCGATCAATCGAAGTTTATCCGTGAGCAGCTACTGACCAATCCGTACTATCCGCATAAAACCTTGCTGTTGCCCGTCATTGAGCGCGGTGACGATCCTCATGGCAGTATGCCGGCAGGGGAGAGCAGAACCATCAATCCTTTTTTTAGAGCAAAAAACATCGAAGCAAACCTTATGGTGGATTTAATACGACAGGATGGAGAGATAAAAAGCAATGGATGACATCGATATTGATACGCTTATAGAAAACTATACAGGAATAGCCACCTCCACAATTGGTCATTTGACTGAGGTGGGGTATTTACCAGACATCACAGCGCTATCTTCTTGTACGCACACGGTCGCTGGAAAAGTCGTGACAGTGGTTTTGAACTCCGGTAACACAGAAGTAATCAATCAAGCACTGATCCAAGCGCAGCCCAACGACGTCTTGTGTATTGATGCGCAAGTATTAGGTATCAAAGCGTGCTGGGGCGCGTTGCGTACTTGCGCTGCTATTTATGAAAAGCTTGCAGGCGTCATTGTCATTGGACAGGCAACCGATTCGTTACAAATTCAGCAACTGGGTTTTCCTGTGTTTGCTCAAGGCGTGAGCGCGGTCACTACGTTCAAGAGTCATGAAGCAAAAGGCGTGTTGGGAGCTGACATCCGCTATCGTTTTGGCGCGCAAAGCCCCCTTATTCGCTCAGGCGACATCGCTATTATGGATAATGATGGGGTGTTTGTATTGCCGCTAGAAGTTGCTCAGCAGTTATTGCCTGATTGCCAAGACAAGCATCAGCAAGATGAAACAAAATTCCAGCTATTTTTTGACGCTTATAAAAACAATCAACTGGACTTATTGTTTTAGTCACAGGTAGGTAGGGTAGATGAGTATGTCAATAGAGCTGGTGATGCCTCTCTTTGGCGCACTTATCTGTTATGAAGAACCCAATAACCTTTGAATTTGTAAATAGGTATGGAAGTGTTAATAATTATCATTTACAATATCGTTCACAAAATTAGTACGCTCTGCAAGAAAGTTTAAACATAGCACCGATATTTCTCCATCTTTCAGTTACTCTTCAAATAAGTGAAATGACAATGAAAAGCCATCATCAAGTTGCTCTATCCGTTCTTACTTTATGTATTAGCCAGCAGTTATATGCGCAAACCAACGTTATTACCCCAATGATAGACACGGCCGAAAACTCGGTAGCCAGTGAGGTACCAAACGTGACTTTAGATACTATTACGGTCACAGCCAAAGCCAAAACAGGGACAGCATTGGCACAAAAAATCAGTGAGATGCCAGCGGTTACCCAAGTGATTGGTGAAGAAGGTATTCGAGAGCAGGCCACAGGCAACCGTACGACAGGCGATATATTGGCTCAGCTGATTCCGAGTTTGGGTGCCAGTAGTGGCTCAACCAGTAACTATGGTACGACCATGCGTGGCCGTCCAGTGCAGTATTTGCTGAACGGTGTGCCATTATCAGGATCACGCAGCTTGTCGCGAGAGTTAAACAGTATTGATCCGGCTCAGCTTGAGCGAGTAGAGGTGTTGTCTGGTGCCACGAGTATTTATGGGGCAGGCGCGGCAGGCGGGCTGATCAATCTAGTGACTAAATCAGCGGCAGGGATGGGTTTTATGGGTCAAACTCGCTTAGGGATTGATAGTAGTCGTGAATTTGAATCAGATTCATTGGGTTATCATGTGGGACAGAGCTTGGGTTATGGCGGCGAGCGCGTCTATGGCCGTCTAGATGTGGACTATGACAATAAAGGCGGCAAGTTCGACAGCCACGGCGACCGTATCGGCCCAGATGTCTATCAGACCGATCAGCAAGATACAGAGTCATTAAGTGTCAATGCCAACTTGGGTATGGACATCGATGACAGCCAAAGCGTGAATCTGGCGGTGACTTATTATAACGATGAGCAAGATACCGACTATGGTCCAGATTATGGTAAAAATTTACAAGTATTGTTAGATCCTGATGCAGCACCTCCCTCATTAAAAGCGATCGATGGTGCGCATATCGAAAATCAGCCTTATACCACCAAGACCTCAGTAAACCTCAATTATAACAATGACGACGTTGCTGGTTCTAACCTAAGCATTACGGGTTACTACCGTGATGAAAAAGGCCGTTTTTATCCTTCTGGCAAAACTGCTGATAAACAAGCCACTGAAGTCTGGCAGGCAAACGGCCTAACCGATGAAGACACGTTAGGCAAGCTCCTAGGCGCTGCAACTTACGTGATGCAGTCAGAAGCCGATATCGAAGTAATGGGTTTACGTGCAGCGATGCAGACGGACACAGAGCTTGGTGGCAAACACACACTGTTGAGCTATGGTGCGGATTTTGAGCGTGAAAACAGCGAACAAACCTACTATGGGCAAGACTTAAACCAGTTCATCGCCAGTAATGGTCTGACCGCTGTGTCTAACGGCAAGACTTACAATGCTGGGCCAGAGACCACCATCGATAAGATTGGCGCGTTTGTCAATGCGGATATAGATATGACGGATAAATGGCATGCTAGTGCTGGTGTGCGCTATCAAAAGCTCAAATCAAAAACGGATGCCTTTATCCCGATTTATGAGCAACTGTTAGACGAATACTTTAACGATCCTCGTATCATTGGTGTGAGCAAGCAGTATGGCATTGACTATCAGGCCGGTGAAGTAGCAAAGGGTGATACTGACCATGACAAAACCTTGTTTAATATCGGCAGCAGTTATCAGCTAACACCGAACGATCAGATATTTGCTAATTTCTCACAAGGCTTCACGACCGCTGACATACAGCGTGCCCTACGTGATGTGCGGGCAGGTTTTGTGGTGAACTCGGACAACGTGCAGCCAATCGCCATTAATAACTACGACTTAGGCTGGGAAGGTAAGCGAGGTGATACGTCAGCCAGAGTAACGGGTTTTTATAATACTTCAGATAAAACCGTTCAGTTTACCAACGGCTATACCGTAGAAGTAGTCGACACCGATGAGCGCGTCTATGGCGTAGAAGGCTCGCTCACTCAGGATATCAGTGATAACTGGCAAGTAGGCGGTAGCGTGGCTTATACGCGTGGTCAGTATAAGAAAGACGGCGATTGGCTTGAGCTGGATGCGGTGCGCTTGACCCCACTCAAAGGCACGGCATTTGCACAATATAACTTTGATGAAGGCAGCAATATCCGCTTGCAAGCGTTGGCAATTGGTGGCGATGATAGGGCCTTTAAAGACCAACAAAAAGACCCTAATACAAGTGCGCAACCCGTCACAGGTTACATGACGTTAGATGTATTGGGTCAAGTAAAAATGCCTGTCGGCCGTGTCGGTTATGGCGTTTATAATGTACTCAATAAAGACTATCAAACGGTCTATCATCAAACCACGTTTGGCGATATGAACCGTCTACCCGCCACAGGTACCACGTATGGCCTGAGCTATACGGTGGATTACTAAGAGGTCGCAAATACTTATTGAGTAACTACTTATCGACTAACGTAGGAAGTTCGCCGCGTACGCTCCTAGCCCTAGATTAACTGCCGAGCTATAGCCCTAAGAGTATCGTTGTTAGCCGCTACCTGTTAGCGGCTTTAGCTTTGAGCACCCCCACGTTTGTCGCTACTATATTTTTATTACAAATGTAAATGTTAATAATTATCATTATTATTTGTATTATATTTATAATGTTGCTAGAGTGTACGTTCTTTAACACCAGACAGTGGATATTGCTTTGCGCAAGCTCTTGTCAGGTGGTGGGCTGTATTCATACTTTAGTCGTTTAGCTTGTGTCATTGAAAGGGTAAAAAGTCCGTTTAGTCTGCTAAAGCGCCAACTTTACTTATGTGCCATGTCTTAAGATTCATGCGCTTTGTTCATCTGTCCTCATACTGATGTAACAAATGGGCGTTATGGCATGTGAGCATCCTTTTATCAAACAAGCTAAAAGGTCTTGATAAAACTAAGTACTTTTAGGATTGTTATTTATGCCAATGTTTTCAAATGCTTCTACCGATAAAACGTGCTTTTATTCACGTAAGCCGCAACGCGGTTTAGCAACCAATCAGGCCTTACTAAGCATCGCCATCGCGTCTATTTTTAGTACGACTGCGTTTGCTGCTGAGAGTAATGAGCGTCTTACATCACAACAAACAGCAGCACAAGAGGTTGCCGAAGAACAATCCATGCCAAGCGTTGAGCTGGACACGATTGTCGTCCGTGCGGCGAGAGATGAGCTGGTGCAGGCTGCTGGTTTGTCCATTATCAGTGAAGAGGCGATCGAAAAATCATTACTGTCTAATGATGTCGCAGAAATCGTACGTAAAATGCCGGGTGCGAATCTTTCAGGAACATCTACTTCAGGTCAACGGGGTAACCAGCGTCAAATTGATCTGCGCGGGATGGGTCCGAATAACACGCTTATTTTAATCGATGGTCGTCCCGTCACATCCCGTAATGCTGTTCGTCCGGGTCGTGCCAGCGAGCAAGACACTCGTGGTGACTCACAGTGGGTACCGCCAAGCGCCATTGAGCGCATCGAAGTGTTGCGTGGTCCGGCCGCAGCTCGCTATGGCTCTGGTAGTATGGGCGGGGTGGTGAATATCATCACCAAGTCTCCCAATAAAAAAGAGTTTTCTGTGACTGGACATTATGAGATGCCAGAAAGTGATCTTGAGGGCAAGGATTGGCGTACTAACATCAATATGGCCGGCCCGTTGACGGACAAGCTGTCTTTTCGTACGACGCTTGGATATCATGACAGTGAAGGGGATGACCCTTATATTAATGAGGAAGAGGCTCAAATTGTGGATGGTCGTGATGGACCAGCGGCTTCTGTTGCAGCAGGCCGTGAAGGTGTTGAAAACATAGACGCTCGTCAGCTTTTTGAATACGCCATGGGTGCAATGAATACCGTCGGCTTTGAGGTACATTATAGTAATCAAAGTAACCGCTGGACAGGTGATTCGCAGTTTCAAACGGTGGATGAGGAATTGGTCAACACCTTGGCAGGCCAAGAAACCAATAAAATGGAGCGCTATGGAGCTGCATTCACTCACCGCGGTGAATATGATAACACCAGTAGTAACAGCTACCTAGAGTATACGCGTACCATTAATGAGCGTCTAAACGAAGGTGCTGCTGGCCGTTATGAAGGTCAAATTTCGCCACCTGAGGCAGGAGAGTATGTCTGGACAGAAGCGACTTATGACACGCTAAACGCTAAATCAGAGTGGGATATTTATTTTGATCGTCATACACTGACTGCTGGCACAGAGTTCCGTGGTGAAAGACTAGACAATCCGCTGGTTTCTGATTTCGTGTTTGAGGAAGGCTTTGAGTTCGGCGATACAGAGACTGATCCTGCTAAGCGTGATCCAGTTTCAGACGCTTATCTTGTTGGTGCTTATTTAGAAGACAATTACCAAGTTACGCCTGATTGGTACATCACGCCTGGTGTACGTCTTGATTATCACAGCCAAACAGGTACCAATTGGTCACCGAGTCTTAATACCACTTGGGACTTTAGTCCGAATTGGTCAGTAAAAGCGGGTGTCAGTCGCGCTTTTAAAGCACCAGCGCTGTATCAGCTCGATCCAAACTACATCTACTACACCAGAGGTAATGGCTGCCCATCTTGGATACCTACTGATCAACGAGGCTGTCAAGTATTGGGTAACGCTGAGCTTGAGAATGAGATTTCTTGGAATAAAGAGCTGTCTTTCATCTACGATGATGGTACTGGGCTTAACGCGGGCCTGACTTACTATCATAATGCTTATGACAATCGAATAGGTGCGGGGATAGAGCGCGTGGCTGTAGACAATGCGACCAATCGCTCGATTTTCCAGTGGGAAAACCAAGGGGAGGCTATCATTGAGGGACTTGAAGGGTTTGTAAAAGTCCCCGTTACTGATACGGTCTCGTGGACGACTAACTTGACGGGTAATATCCGCTCAGAGCGTAAAGACAATGGTGAGCCGTTATCCTTAATTCCTAAATTTACCATGAACTCAAATGTCAATTGGGACATCACTCCGCGCTGGAACACGGATGTTGGCGTCAGCTACTATGGCACCATTGAAGCCCCTGACGTTTCTGTGACTACGGGTGATGCGCTTGACACACTAAAACTTGACCGCAAACCCTACGCGATCGCTAACGTTAGCACGCGTTATAAACTGACGGATGACATCACTGTGGGGGCGGGTATCAAAAATCTATTTGACAAGCAAATTAAACGAGAAGGCACGGGTACAAATGCCGGTGCCCGTACTTTTAATGAACCTGGCCGTTATTATATCTTTGATATCAGCGTTGATTTTTAACGTCTCGTACTGCCAAGCTTTTTTAGGATAAAAGGTCTGGGTGAGGTTTGAGCAGGCCCAGACCTTTTTATGTATTGTTCTTTAGGTTCTTTTTTAATAAATGGTCAAATATAAATGGGCCAAATGGTAAGAAAGACCCAAGTACGCCTGCGGGTATGGTCCAGTAAGGCGTTTTTATTTTAACGGCCGTCACCATCAGTATGATGATGTAAGCGATGAACAATATACCGTGTGCCATACCGATGTATTGCACAGCTTCTGAGATGCCCATCATGTATTTTAGGGGCATGGCAATGCAGAGTAATAATAGAAAAGAAGTGCCTTCTAGGTAACCTATGATCGTGAGCGTTTTTAATGTGGAGTTTTGTTTTTTGCTCAGATTAAGGGCGGGTTCGATAGTGGGCGTAGCCTGCGACACTGTATGTTCCTCTTGTAATATCAGTAAATAACGTAGGGGTGAGCTGTCAATATTGGTATGATACTAGATATGCGAAGCGCATTTGAGCTTTATTATTAATCGCCCTATATCCCCACTCTAAAGTACAAGCTAAAGTGTAAGGATATAAGGCGATTTTGGTCAACTATGATGTGAATAAATATGCTGTTCTTTACGTTACCCCGTATTACGCAGACCAGCCGCCAACGCATTGATACTACGGATGAGTGGGTCTTCAACGGCAAGAGTACCGTCTTTATCTGTAGTCTCTTCTTGTCTGGCACGTTTTAACAACTCGATTTGTATATAATTAATCGGATCTAAATACGCGTTTCGCCATTGCAGTGACGCGGCAAGATTTTGTTGATTAGATAATAAGGAGCTTTGGTCCAGTAAAGCGTTCAGGCCTGAATAGGTGAGCTCATGTTCATCAATGACGGCTTCCATGATGTTTTCACGTAGCGTGTCGTCGTCGCACAATTGGCTATAGGCCTGAGCAATACTCATCTCAGATTTGGTAAAAGCCATCTCGATATTGCTGATAAACACGTTAAAAAATGGCCAGCAATCATTCATCTCCTTCATCAATGCTTCGTCTTCTTTGACGCTATGCAGCGCACTACCGACGCCATACCAAGCAGGTAACGTAAAACGGGCCAATGACCACCCAAATACCCAAGGGATCGCTCGCAAGGTCGTTTTACTGGGTAAGCCTTTTTTACGATGGGCTGGGCGTGAGCCGATATTTAATAAAGAAATTTCCTGTACTGGGGTCACCTGTGAGTAGAATTGATAAAACCCTTCCGTGTGATCCGTAAGTTTTCGATAACGCCGCTCACCTGCTTCTGCTAAACGCGCAAAGAGTGACTCATAAGTTGGCAACTCAGGTGGTTGGACGACAAATCTTGAGGAGCATGCTTTAAGCGTACCGGTAATACCCATGGTCAGCTCAAATACAGCGGTATCGGTGTTGGCGTATTTGGCATAAAGGACTTCGCCTTGTTCCGTGACTTTAATTTGTCCGTGTAGTGTACCCGCTGGTTGAGCTGCGATAGCGTCATGGGTTGAGCCACCGCCACGACTGACAGAGCCCCCGCGCCCATGGAATAAGCGGGTTTTGATGCCATATTCATCCGCGATACGATTGATGGTCTGCTGCGCACTATAAAGCTGCCATGCCGAGGTGATGATACCGCCATCTTTCGAGGAGTCTGAATAACCCAACATGATTTCTTGGGTATTATCTGAGTGCGCAAGCAGTCCTCGATACAGCGGGTTGTCCAAAACGGCAGGTAATATATGATCGATGTTTTTAAGGTCTTCGATGGTTTCAAACAAGGGTGCGACGGGTAAATCAGCGGATAATTGCCCTTTGTCATCGACTCTGCATAAGCCTGCAAAACGCATGAGTAGCAACACCTCAAATAATTGACTGGCGTTGTTGGTCATCGAAATCACATAACTGCCAAAAGTATCTTGTCCGACCAGTTGACGTAAGGTCGCCACTGAGTTCATCAACGCCAATTGCTCGCGGGTTTTATCGCTCAAGTTGTCGCTATAGATGAGCGGTGTGCCGGGTCTTTCAAGCAAGCGCGTCAGCCACTCTTGCCGCTCCGTTTCATTAAGTGTTTGATAGTCTGGCAAATTAGACGCACTGGCAAAAATATCGGCAATGACTTCACTGTGATAAGACGACTCTTGACGAATATCGAGCGCGGCCAGATGAAAACCACAGGTTTTGACCAAACGAATCGTATCGAGCAATAAGCCTTCGCCATGCACGGTATCGTGTGTATTCACACTTTGACGGATGATGCGTAAGTCTTCTAGTAGCTCTTGTGGGTTGGCGTAAGCGTCTTTTTTAGCCTCGCTATCATCACCTTTACTTTGAATCAGTTGATTGGTGGCTTTGACTTTATTAAGAATCAAAGAGAGTAACCGGCGATAAGGCTCATTACTATAATCATCAAGATTGTAAGCAAATACCCGCTGATCAAGTTCGGCGTAATGGTTGATCTTGGCATACACCTCAGGGGCAATCGTAACGATTGTATCGCTGTGAATCAGCTGGCGGCGCAGTTTTTTGATCAACACTTGGTAGTGACGTAAGACAGTATCTGCATGCATCAATACGGCCATTTCTGTGGTGTCATGAGTGACAAAAGGATTGCCATCTCTGTCGCCACCGATCCAAGACCCAAAGCTTATGAACGCCGGTAATGGGTAGTCTGTGAGCTCTGGATAAACCTCAACAATGGCGTCTTTAATATTACGGTAAACCTTAGGAATGGCATTGAATAAACTGGCGTTAAAATAGTGTAGGCCATTATTGATCTCGTCATAAACTAAGGGCTTACGCGTACGCACTTCATCCGAGGACCACAATAAATCAATCGTTTGTGCCGTTTTTTCTTTCGCTTGCTCGTAGGCAAAACTGTCTTCTGCAAGATTGTTTAAGGCGTCGCTATGCGTGAATAAACTCTGCAATAGATTCATCGTTGTCCGGCGACGCGCTTCAGTAGGATGGGCGGTAAATACAGGGATAAATTTTAGCTGATCAATCAGCTCCTGCATTTGAGTGGGTTCAACATTGCGCGCGCGGCATTCAAGTAAGGTGCGACGAAACGATCCTTCCCAGCTTTGATCGGATTGCATACGTAGTGCATGGCGCTCTTCACGCAAATAGTTTTCTTCACTTAAATTGGCTAAGAAAAAATAGATAGAAAAGCTGCGGATGACGTTTTTTAGGGTTTGATTGTCTAATGAGGCAATAAAGTCAATGAGCTGCTGCTTGTTTGCTTCGTTAGGCGCGCGGCGCTGCTGGATAAAACCTTTTCGTAGGGTCTCAATCGTATCAAGCGTTTGTTCGCCAGTCTGACGAGAAATCGCATCTCCTAGAAATGACCCTAACAAGCTAATGCGTTCACGTAATACGTTGTTATCCATAATCGTCCTTAACTTTCTTATTAATAAATAAACGGGCTCTTAGTGCAGCAGAGTATTAATAAAGTAGAGAGTTTATCAAGTGCAGTCAAGTCACTTTGGAATGTGCGACTTATTTAACAAGCGTCACAGGCACTTGTTCTCAAAGCGCGTCAAAGCTGACAACCCACACCAGTTCAACCCTATGCTGAATCTAAAAGGGTAGTGAGCTTAGGATATTTGATAGGAGGTTTTTGTTAAAGTGTCGTTTCTTTTTTCTGCTGGTGATAAACAGTGATTCAAAATATGATTTTGATGGCAAAGGAGCTGGGTTTTTAAAGATAAGTTGAGTCAGTTTTAAAGTGTCTATAAGGTTGTTTAGTTAATCTAAGTTTTAGTCGTGGTATTATTATCCGCCTGCTGTTACCTGACCCAGATATCACTAGTATTCGTTAATTCAGAAAAACGGTTTTTTATGAAGAGTCATATACGTGATCAGTGCCATATCTTATTCAAAACACTAAACCAATTTTTTGACGTCACCTTTTCAATGAGTTGATCGGAGAAGTGCCGTTGTTGCATGCGCTCAATCAGCACTTCGAGGCGACTGATATCAGACAAATCATCAGGCAACAGGCAACCATCAAAATCAGAGCCAAAACCAACATGGTCTTCACCTAGATGGTCAATCAAATACGCCAGATGATCGACAATCACATCAAGCGAGGTTTGCGTGTTACGCTGTCCATCCGCACGAAGAAAAGCAACGTCAAAATTTACCCCAACCATACCATCGCTTTGTTTGATGGCCGCCAGCTGGCGATCGGTCAGATTTCTTGCTTGCTGACACAAAGCGTGCGCATTGGAGTGGGTTGCGACAATAGGCTGATCAGCGATCTCTAGCGTATCCCAAAAAGCGCGCTCATTCATATGTGATACATCGATCAGCATACGCTTGTTACGACACGATAAAATAAGGTCTTTGCCTTGATTTGTGAGACCAGAGCCTGTATCTGGCGAGTGCGGAAAGGACGCATTTAAGCCATCACCAAAGAGACTTTTTCTATTCCAAAGCGGACCGATACTTCTGAGCCCAGACTCATAAAAAACATCCAACAATTCCGGCTTAATGGCTAAAAATTCAGCACCTTCAAGGTGAAGGACGATGGCCAATTGTTGATTTTTTTGACAGGCTCGAATTTGTGCAATAGACGTACAAATTTGAATCTGACCATCTGAGCGCGCCTGTAATTGCTGTGCAAGCGCTAACTGGGCACGGCAAATATCAATGATTTCTTGCGGAGTGAAGTCTGAGTGCGAAGGATTTACTAACTTATCAGGATGGTTGTTTTTAATATAAGCGTAGGGTGGCAAGAAGATAGAAAATAAGCCGCCCATCCATCCTGCTTGTCGGCAACGTTGTAAATCTAAATGCCCCGGTAGCGTGCCATGAATAAAATCATGCACAGGATCTTCCCCTGAGCTCAGCCACAGGCGGGTTAATAGATCATTATGTCCGTCAAATATTATGGGCTGAGCGTTCATGTTTAATCCATTACCGTACGAGTAGGAATCAATTGTTCTTGGCTCACTTGTTTGTTACTTAATAGTTTAGAGTTTTTAGGGTTCCTAAAGCGCAACTCTTCAAAAGGGACGGGCGTTTCGCTGTTGGCCCGCGCTTCTTCAATCAAGTAGTGATAAGGCGATTTGCCACACACAGGGTCAGCATTTTTGGCATCGCCCGTCAGCATAAAGGCTTGGCAACGACAGCCGCCATAATCGCGTTCTTTGTCTGGGCAGCTTTGACACATGTCGGGCATCCAGTCGTCACCGCGAAACTGATTGAAGCTGGCAGAGTCATACCAAATGTCTTTTAGAGGCGTTTGTCTTACATTAGGAAAGTCTATAGGCATCTGTCTGGCGGCATGGCACGGTAGGGCAGTGCCATCGGGTGCGACGGTCAAGAAAATCTTGCCCCAACCATCCATACAAGGTTTTGGACGTTCTTCGTAGTAATCAGGCACTACAAAAATGAGCTTGCATTTGATACCACGTTCTTCAATCTTTTTGCGATACTCATTGGTAATGCGTTCGGCTCTAACCACTTGCGCTTTGGTCGGCAATAGACCTTCGATATTTTCAAATGCCCAACCATAAAACTGACAGATAGCTAGCTCAACAGTGTCTGCTTCAAGCTCTAAACACAGCTCGATAATCTGATCAATTTGATCAATGTTTTGCCGATGAATCACAAAGTTGAGCACCATCGGATAGTTGTATTTTTTAACCAATCGTGACATCTCATACTTTTGTTCAAAAGCATGTTTTGAGCCTGCCAAGGCGTTATTGACCGTAGGATCGCTGGCTTGGAAGCTGATTTGAATATGCTGTAGGCCCGCTTCTTTTAGACTAGCGATTCTAGCCTCAGTCAGTCCCATACCTGAAGTGATCAAGTTGGTATAAAAACCTTGTTTATGGGCATAAGCGACCAGTTCTTCTAAGTCTTGACGAACGAGAGGCTCACCACCAGAAAACCCAAGCTGCACCGCGCCCATTTGCCGCGCTTGATCAAACACATCAAACCACTCCTCTGTCGTCAGCTCCTGCTTATACTGAGCATAATCAATGGGGTTTGAGCAATAAGGGCATTGCAGGGGGCAGCGATAGGTTAGCTCCGCAAGTAGCCATAATGGTAGCCCTACTGGCGCAGTCATTCTAAGTCAATCCAATGTTCACGCTGGGCCACCAGCATATACTCGATAATGTCTTGCTCGATTTCTGGAATATCTCCAAACATGGCTTTCACCTTTTTAATAATATCAGCAATGGATGCCTCACCATCAATATGCTGACCAATGATGCTGGCACTGTCATTGAGTTTGATCATACCTTCAGGGTAAAGTAAGACGTAAGCATTTTGCGCCGGCTCAAACTGAAAGCGATAACCATGCCGCCACACCGGTACGATAGATTGGTCTAGATCAGGTAAACTCATTTAAACAATCCTTTATGCCAGACATTATCGTTAGTGACGCTTTGGTAAGGGGCTTGGTTATGGACATAAGCCAAGCTCAAGGCATCCAAGATGGTCCACAAAATATCCAGCTTAAATTGTAGGATCTCAAGCATGCGCTCTTGTTGTTCAACCGTTTTGAACGAGTCTAATGTGATGGTTAAACCATGCTCAACATCGCGGCGAGCTTGACTCAAGCGTGAGCGAAAATAGGTATACCCTTCTTCTTTAATCCAAGGATAATGCTTTGGCCAAGACTCCAAGCGAGATTGATGAATCTGCGGAGCAAACAGCTCTGTCAGTGAGCTACTAGCAGCCTCTCGCCATGACGTACGGCGAGCAAAATTCACATACGCATCGACGGCAAAGCGGACGCCCGGTAGCACCAACTCTTCAGAAACTACCTGCTCACGCGTAAGCCCCACCGCTTCTGCCAGACTTAACCACGCTTCACGGCCACCGCCATCAGGATACACCCCATCTTGATCAATCATGCGCTGAATCCACTCTTGACGCACCCGCTGATCGGGGCAGTTCGCCATAATGGCCGCATCTTTTAGCGGGATGTTGATTTGATAGTAAAATCGATTGGCGACCCACGCTTGGATTTGCTGCTGCGTCGCTTGACCTTCGTGCATCATGATATGAAAAGGGTGGTAAATATGATAATACCGACCTTTCGCCAAAATCGCTTGTTCAAACGCTTCTGGGCTAAGTGCTGTTTTTTCTGCTTGCATCGTCTTCATCTTGCTGTCGCCTTACAATTCAATCTGCATACCATCAAAAGCCACTTCAACACCATGTTGTTTTAATTGGGTAGCCTGCTCAGATTTTTCATTGAGTATCGGATTGGTATTATTGATATGAATCAAAATCTTGCGAGTATGGTCGAGCTGATCTAAATAATGGAGTGAGCCGTCTTCACCGCTGATATGTAAATGCCCCATGTCTTGACCCGTCTTTGTACCAACGCCGCATTCTTGCATTTCGTTGTCAGTCCATAGCGTACCATCAATCATCACGCAATCAGAAGCTTTCATGATTTGCATAACCTGATCATCAATTTTGCCCAAACCTGGCGCATAAAAGAGTTGTTTTTGTGTTTTTAAATCTTTCACAATGAGGGCAATATTATCGCCATCATGTGGATCATTACGATGCGGAGAGTAGGGTGGCGCTGAGCTTCTAATCACCAAAGGGGTCAATTCTAAATCGTCAAAGCCTTCAATGTTAAATGTCTGTTTTGGATCAATTTGATTGTATTGTAGGCCGCCATTCCAATGCTTTAGCACATTGAATATAGGGAATCCCGTCGTGAGGTCTTGGTAGACCATGTCAGTACACCAAATCCGAATTGGACAGCCTTCGCGTAGCGTCAATAACCCTGTAGTATGATCAAGCTGACTGTCCATCAAGACCACGTTGGTGATCCCTGTGTCTCTCACTCCACGAGCTGGCTGGGCCGCCTTAAACTCAAATAATTGCTGGCGAATATCCGGTGACGCATTGAATAAAATCCAATCTGTGCCATTTTCTGATATGGCGATTGATGACTGGGTACGAGTCTGTGCTTCAATCGTCCCTTGACGAACGCCATGACAATTATAGCAATTGCAGTTCCACTGTGGAAAACCACCACCAGCCGCTGAGCCTAAAACATGAATATACATAAATCAATATTTCCAAAAAAATAAAAGCCCTAATCATCTAGGGCTTTTAATGGATTGAGGTCTAGTAAGTTTTAACGAGCTTCGAAATACATCGTGATTTCGAAACCGATACGAATGTCTTGAAAAGCAGGTTTAGTCCATTGCATGGGATTACTCCAAAAGGATATGATGGATTCATCGTTGAGATGACTGAAAGTAATTATCAATGGTAGTATAAGCTGACCCTTTATGTCAATTTGTTAGATGTTAACTTGGTAGGTTTTAGTAATGAAGGCTGAGGGCAAAATTCAAACTGTATCTGTCTTGGCGGTTTAGCTGTTTTCACCTGAGAATCTGTAAGAAGTTTGATAGGTACGGTCATAATGACGGTATCCTGTGTTGAGGTATCGACGAATACCGTCTATGATACCGTTATTAATCGGTGACTACAGTGTAATAGGCATTAAAAAACCCTTGCAGCGCGGGGCTTACAAGGGCTTGTTAGGATATATCGTTATATTTGATGGCGCGCCCACCAAGACTCGAACTCGGATCGGTCGCTTAGGAGGCAACTGCTCTATCCTGTTGAGCTATAGGCGCATTATGGAGAGACATTGTAGGAAAAAGCTGTCATAAAAGCAATCAACAAAACCTAAATAGAGACAATTTATCAGGATTTGCCGTTACTAAGCGCATCAGCAACATCTACAGAGGTATCACTTGACGCCTGTTTTGCCCGTGATGTTGGATTAAATAAGTCATCTACGCTATTTTTATAACCCTCAATATTGTGATAATCATATTTTTTTAATATGTCTTGTCCTGTGCTCGAGAGTAAAAAGTTTCGGAAGTTAACAGCGGCAGTATTGTCTGTCAAAATAACACCTTCAAGCGTTTTCTCGTCTCTCAACGCATAGTTGTAAGAGTTTAGACTGCGTGAATTTGTATCGTCTATCTTAGCCGTATCGGTTTTACTGATCGCTTCTTCTTGATTGTTTTGAGCGGCTTGTAGCTCTGCTTGTAATGGCGCCAGTCGTTCTGTGGGCAGGCTATCATTAGCGATAATCATATCTACACCTACCATAAACTCTGAGCGCTCATCGTCACTAGAAGTGGCATTCGATAGTGTCAGAAGAGTATGAGCGGGCACGTAGCTTGCCCGCACTTGTACGTGAGGATAGCGAGACTCAAAGCTGACAACGACATCTTCTAAGGCTGCTTGTAAATTTTCTTCCGCTTGTATGTATAAGGTGCTGTTGGAGACGGCATTTTCCTCTTCTTCAGGCACTACGATAGGTTCTTTTTTGTTGGCCATGACAGGTAGGGGATCTATGTTCTTACGATTATGAATCCATAACCAAGTGAAGACAGCAATGAAGAGTATCAAAAGCAGTAAAATCAGCCCAGCCAGTAGCAGCTTGTAGTCTTTCATAGGTGACCGCTCTTCTTGTTAGTTGGTTTATTTTAAACGCCAAATAAGACAGTGTACGTGACGTATGGCTTGGTTTAAATCTGCTGATGCAGCACTTCGTCTGCTAAGTCGGCCAGCATTTCTGCAAAAACATCTGTATTTTCAGAGGGTTTTATTGCCTGTTCACTGCTTTTATGACCAGTACCAGTACCGTCACCGGAGCGCGCGGGTTGATAGTTTGAAGGGGAAGTGGAGTGGTTGTCAATCGCTTTTGTAAGCGTTGTCGCTTGATGCGCTGCTAGTGGTGATTGCCCTGTGGTAAGTTTGTCTTTAAGCCACCTAAAGCCGTGTGCTTCCCACCATGCTTCAAAGCGTGGTAACGTACTGCCGCGCACTGCGTTCGGCAAATTTAGTGTCCGCAATTTTTTTGCCAACACAGGGTCGCTAATAGCCTGATGAATACTGAGATAGAGGGCACTGCTATCATCAGTAAATGGGCGCCTATTTTGCCATGACGTGTTATCAATTTTCATACGCGGCAACTGCCATAATTCACCACGATAGTAAACCACGTATAAACGTTGTTGAGGGTGAACGAAAATGGCATCAATAGGACGCAAGGGCATAGTGTTAAATTGTCTCGTTGATAAAAAGTTAAATGTACACAAGGCACAGAAGTGGCACTAAAAAAATCGTCATTCTCTCTTCTGTTAAGCGTGAGCTGTTGTTAAACATGAGCAGCGTAACAAGGCGACACCAGCCGTCGCAAGGTATTATAATACTGGTATCTACACTAGTAAACGATAACCATCAATGGCACACTGACAGTCAGCGCAGTTTTAATGCTCATCGTCAATGCATAAAATCAATGAGCGTTGTCACTTTTTGTTTATAATCATCATGCTAGCAGAAATGCAATACCGTAACGACTGCCAAACATGTATTGATGAGTATCGTTTGTGGCTTGATCTTTATTTTTATCAACATCTTTAATCTTAGATTTTTTATCTTATCTACTTTAATTCGTGTTTGTTCGTCTCATTATTCTACCATTTCATCTAGATTATCCTCTATGTTTACTATTATTCAATCGCACCGTACCGAAAATCTTGTGGATCAATTGCTCTTGCAATATCAGTCAAAGGAACAATCTGTTTTTGAGCCTTTTATTGTCATTGTGCCCTCAATGGTATTGGGCGACTGGTTGGATAAGACGATTGCCAGTCGTGCTGGCATCAGTACGTTGGTGCGTACTAAATTTTGGGGTCAGTATCAGTGGACGCTGATGCAGGATGTGCTCACCCGTCATAACGCCTATTTGTTAGAGAATAACCCTGAAACAGCAGTTTTGAATGTGCCTGAAGTTGCCGTATTATCGCCGACAGTGATGCAATGGCGCCTGTTTGGGTATCTGACTTACTATCAAGAGTCGATTGTTAAAAATGAAGCGCACCCAGTACACCCGCTATTGGCGTCTTTGATTGAGGGGCCACAAGAAAATGTTAAACAAGACGCTCTACGACTAGACACGGCACAACAAGATAAGGCGCAGCAAGATGCGCGTATTTGGCAGCTGGCAAGTGATTTGACCCGAGTGTTTAACCGCTACTTAACCCACCGTGAGGATTGGCTGGCATTATGGTCACATAATAAGCCACTTGATGTAGATGCACTGATAGCGGATAAAGACGCGTTATCACTGCGCTTTGACAAGTATGCACGCGGTACGCCTGAATGGTTGGTGGAGCATTATGTAGAGCTGGAAGTTGCGCAACGATTCTTATGGTCGCATCTGTTTGCCGATGTTCATCAGCACCGTGTGACCATTGAAGACAATTTCTGGTCAGCCTTAAAGCATAATAAGGCAAATGAGCGTGATCAATTGCCCAAGGTGCTGCGCATTTTTACCATTCAGCAACTGCCTCAGACCGAGCTTGATTTTTTACAGCGCTTATCGCAATACATGGACATCACATTATTACACTACAACCCCTCAAAGCTGTTTTGGGCAGATATTGTCGATAAGTCGTGGTTACAGCGTCAACAGATCATCAATCCTGAAAGTGTGTTTTTACGTGATTATGGGCATAGTTTGTTGTCGCGTTTGGGAAAACAGTCTCGCGATACCTTTGCCATGCTGGCGAATTTGTCAGGTAATGAGCAATATCAAGAGGCGCTTGTCGAATGGCAGGATAATTTTGATACTAGTTTTGATGAAACGGGTAATACTATTGATGGCAGCGTCTATGATGTTGATAGCGCTGATAGCTTTCAAGAGGCACAAAACACCTCAAGCTTATTGCGACGTTTGCAAAACGATGTGTTGATGCTGGATGAGCAATCGACCCAGCAGGCGACAGCGGCAAAAGTGTCAGAGGCCGTCAGTCAGCAAATAGAGTTGGGCTTTGAGCAAGAAGCGTCAGACACGCCATGGTACGACGATGACGTGCTAGAAAATAAGCGCTTTGAAAAGGATCGTTTTTGGGCCATATCATCGCAAGATAATAGCCTAAGCATTCATTCGTGTCACAATTTACAACGCCAGCTTGAAGTACTGCGTATTATGATTGGTCGCTGGCTAAATGAACCTATCCAAACGGGTGAGAAAAAACGCCACATATCCGATATTGTGGTGTTGCTACCGGATGTTGAGCGACATCATGCGCTCATTGGTTCTATTTTCGTCAGTGGTAAAGGTCAAGATGGTTTGACCTTGCCCGCAAAGGTAACGGGTGTTGTCGATACTGACATTCGTCAGCTATGGGAAGCGATTATTGGGTTTTACAAATTGTTGGGCAGTCATAGCGCCCGTTTTGAAGCAGCTGAGGTCTTAGACTGGCTGATGTTGCCTCCTTTGTTTGAAAGCTTTGGGCTGACTCATGAGCAAATGAGCCGTGGTTGTGATTTATTGGTAGAAGCGGGCTTTATCCGCGGCTTTGATGAGCGGCATCTTAAGCAAACCTTAGACGCTAATGACTACGATTATCGCTTTAGTTTTGCCCAAGCGTTAGACCGATTGGCCTTGGGGCTTGTGATGCCAGAGGCCAGTTTGAGTAATTGCTTATACCCTTTGCATAAGGGTGACTGGGCAAGTACGGCAATGCCTGAGATGAGTTTGCCATTGCCACAAGTGAGCCTAAATGATGCGATGATTGTGGAAGCGCTTAGCCGTATCTATGTAGGTTTGGTGGAACGACGTGACGATCATACCCAAAGAATGAAAGCGGAAGATTGGCTGGATCAGATTGAGACGCAAGTGATCCATCGCTACTTTGGCGATGTCGATCAAACGCGGACGATGCGTGCCATATATAATGCCATGAATGGCTTTAAATCAAGTTTGCGCGCCAATCGTCATTATAAACAGTACGCGAGCGGTGATAGCGCCAATAAGGAAGTGGAACAAAGGCTGGCAGGCGTTGAGCAGCTACCATTAAAGCTAAGTTTTATGCTAGATAGTATCGAAGACGAGTTAGAAAGTCAGCAAGTCAGTGCTGAGCCCACTGGCGTAATTACATTTGGTCGATTTGGTGCCCTTAGGAATGTGCCTTTTGAATTGGTGGTGATGCTTAATATGGATCTTTCTGAGTTTCCTGCGCGTGACCGTGATAACCGATATGACTTGATAAAAGCTACTAACGCTCGTCGCGGTGATAGAGTCAGCGAGGATGATGACAATGGGGCATTTTTAGATGCGATGCTGTGTGCACGTAGTGCGTGCTGGATATTCTACAATGGTCAAAGCCTGACGGATACTCATGAGCACTTACCAGCCAATCCAGTCAGTGAGTTGCTACAGTTCTTACAAGGTGAAGTACAGTGGCAAGTGAATTCACTTGACACCCTGCCTGAAAATATTGACCCAACGACCGAGAGTCTCAAACGCTACTTACCTAAGCTGATCACACAGTGGTTAGTGACTGAGCATCCAGCATTGCCTTTCCATCGCAGTCTGTTTGAAATAGAAATGGAAGGTACGGAAGCTTCTGAGCAACAGACCAATATATCCAGTCTCAATGCCAATGAGCGTCAGTCCAATGATGATGCTCAGGATAGTGGCTCTATTAGTGTAGCGGATGAGCTGGGTATTTTATTAAATAAAGCCATGCGTAAAACCAAGCTGGCGCAGAAAAAACAATTTCCACCCGCGCCGCTATGGCAAGCTGTGTTTGATACCTTAAATGGTAGGATCGCGAGCGAGCACACGCAACTAGTTGGTCTGCCAACCAAAACACAGTACGGAGCAATCGCTACGATGCTTGGTCAAGGCTTGGGTCAACTGGGACAAGTAAATAATCAAACCTTATCTGTCTTGGCTGAGATGTTAGCGCTAGATGATACTTCTGATATCAGTGAGGCGACTAAAGCGATTATCCAATTTGTATTTAACATCGGGGAGATAGATATTGAAGGCAGCCTAGTTTATCAAGTACGTCACCCGGCCAAAGCATTTTTACGTACGCAAAAAGTGCATGTGGTGCAAGGCGAAGAAGCGTTGGCGCATCAAGAACCGTTGTTTTTAGACAGTTTGACGACTTATCAGATTAAAGCGCATTTGCTTAAGTCACTGGCGGCTAATGCAACCGAACAAAGTGATGGCAATGCAGCGATTGAAAATGCTAACGCCACTATGATGTACCAAAAAATGATGCCAGCAGGGGTGGCGCGCCAAACCACGCTACCCAATCAGCAACGAAAACTACAGCAGCAATGTGTGGAGTTCAAAGAGCAGTTAATTGCTAATGGTTTTGATGAGGGCAAAGAAGCGGCCACAGGTTTGCAGCTACTGACTGCAACGAGCGAGCATTCTGTGCAGCTAGAGCTAAAGTCGGTGATCAATAGGGTTAAGACTATTGATACTAATGAGTCAAGCTGTCAGACGGATATTGAAGCAATGCTGACACTGTTGCCAAAGGCTATTAAGATTAAAGGTCTGGTGCCGATAGATGCTCATAAGCAGGCAGGCGTATCTTATACTGAGCACTCACCAAAGCAGTGGTTAAATATTTTGCCAAATTCTGCGAGTCCCAGACACTTACTCAAGTTTTGGTTATCACATTTATACTGGCAAGTTGCCAGACGCACCACAGCTGAGCAAGTGGCATTAAACGATGGCACAAGTATTTGGCGCTTTAATAAAGCCAGCTCGCAAGTAGATAGCTATAAAAATACTATCGCATTCAAGCTAAGTCCTATTGCCTATGAATATGCGGTGATTGAGCTGATTAAGTGGGCGATTTTTGGCAACCTGTCAGGTCAAGTTCCTATTACGCTACTGCCTGAGTATGCACTCAACTACCTTGGCAAGCGTTCAAACGTTAAAGAAAACGAGGGCACAAATGGCGGCTATTGGCCAAAACGTGCAGATTTTTCCGACTGGTTAAGACCCAGTTATCATTCAGACACGGTATACGATAACTGCTCACAGCACGCCATTTGGCAATACCTATTGCGCGATCAAGACGCATTTAAAGCGCTAACAGCGGCCTTAACTACCTTGGCACAGCCGCTGTACGAGCCAATGTTTGTCGCACTAAACGGTTTAGATAATTAGCTAGGATGGCTACCGCCCAGTTTATTTCGCTGTTTATTTTGACCTGATAGATTTTGATTTCATAGATAATCATTAAAAGTATACGCCTATATGACAGACTTTACTGACACAACCAATACCATTGATATCTCTACACAATCGGATTTATTTGATGAGGATTCAAGTGAATTTGATGACTCGGCTGCGATGGCTGAGTCTAAGGCAGATGTGATACCAGCGGTGGACGTTGAACTAACGGGTAAGCACCTTATCGAAGCCTCAGCAGGGACTGGTAAGACTTGGACGCTAACTGGTATTGTGCTGCGCCTACTGATTGAAGCGCGGCGTGCGCCAGAACAAATCATTGCTACGACCTTTACGCGCGCCGCTGCAGCGGAGATGCGTCAGCGTATTCATGATCGTTTGGTGGATTTTTATCAACTATTGCAGTGGGTCAATAATCTGAGTGCTGATACCAATAATAAAGATATCTTGTATCCCAAAATTTTGCAGGTAACGCCTGATGGTGATGGTGTTAATGACAACGACAACAGTAACCATGACAAACCAGCAAGCACGGATTTAAATAGTGAGGCAAACGCTGATGATCTTAATCAAGATTTTGCCCACGACAAGCAAGTGGCGACTGCAAATCGTGCCCAAGCAAAAAAAGCGCGTGAAAATTGGTTGATAGAGCAAGCTAGATATGTGCGTTTAGATGACACCATGCAAGATCCTATTAACCTACATTTAGTGAGTTATTTATTAGATCATGTGTATGGCTACCCGATGGCGGAGGCACTGCGCCGCACCGCGCTGGTATTAACGACATTGGATAAGCTGTTTGTCGGTACACTGGATAGCTTGGCGCAAAAATGGTTGACCGAATACAGTAGCGAGACGGGTCATCAGCAAGGCATGGCTATTATCGAAGACAGCAGTATTGAGCAGGTGACTGACAGTATTATTCATGATGAGCTGCGCCAGTTCCAAAGCCGCTTACATTATGAGCAGCCTAAACTATATGCACTGATGGATCAGCAGGGCAAGCTGACAGCGGTTCATGATCATAAAAAGTTTGTTTCTCGTTCGCTTAACTTTATTTCCGCGCCGATTGATGAGGTAAGACTAGAGCAAAGCTTTGACTTTAATGCGTATGAGCAGCTTATTGCTGAGTTTGCACAATTAGACTTAACTGATATTCAGCCCTATTTAAATCCTGATTACAGAAAGTCGCAAGGATTTCGTGGCGGTTCTAATTTAACCAAACAGTTTGACGCCCTCATTGAGGTACACCAAAAGATAGCAGAATATAAGCTTTCATTTAACAGCTATTTAAATGAGCGCGAGCATAAGATTCTGACCTCATTGCAGGATGCCAGATATCCAGATGAAGATGGCAAAATTAAGAACTTCAATAAGAATAAAGAAAAAGAGCATCAGACGCTTTTTGAATTAGAGACCATTAGCAAGTTAATGGCGCTTCTAGACATGGTTGAGAGATTAAATCAGCACATTGTACTGCTATTAGCCAATCTTAACCGTCAGATTGTGCTTGCCGTACGTGATAGGCTGCCAGTGATTTTAGAAGAACGTGGTGAGACGACCTTTAGTTTGCAGATGGTGCGTTTAAACCAAGCCTTAACGGGCCGACAAGGAGATAAGCTGGCGCGTTATATTCGTCATCATTATCCAGTGGCACTGATCGATGAGTCGCAAGATATCAGTGGTGAACAAGCCATTATGATTGAAAGCATTTATTTGCCAAAAAACAAACAAACACAAGAGAAAAAAGATAAGCCGTCAACGTCCAATAAAACCAATCGTGAGTTTTTGCTATTGGTTGGTGACCCAAAGCAGGCCATTTACGGGTTTCGTGGTGGCGATGTGGCCAACTATAACTATATGAAAGCCCAGTTTGACACCAGCAGCCGTTGGACGCTCGATACCAACCGTCGCTCAAATGCAGGTGTGATTCATGCACTAAACTGCTGGTTTGGCGTCCCTACAGCAACGACTGGTAACAATAAGCTGGCACAGTTAGGTAGCGGTATCTATTACCAGCATATTAAAGCAGCGCGACCTAAAAATCAGTTGTCTTGGTTTAGTCATCAAGACATACAAGGAAGTCGCTTGGTGACTGAGGTGCTCTCGGCTCAGCCAGTAAGCGTATTGCACTTGCCTAGTGGCAAGGATATAGAACTTGAGTACGATGAGCATGAAATCACCGCGCGTCATATTGCCACTTTGCTCAGTAGTGGTCAGACACTAAAAGGCAAAGCCATCCAGCCTAGTGATATAGGCGTGCTGGCTCGTGCCAAAAAGAACTTAAAGCGGGTTGAAGACGAGTTGGTGAAACTGGGCGTACCAACCTTGACCACCAGCGATGTCAGTATCTTTGAAACGGTCATGGCAGAAGATGTGGCAGCGTTGCTTAGCGCCATGCTGTATCCATACCGTCATGACATGATTAATCGGGTGTTGACCAGTCATCTGTATGATCTAAGCATTAAAGATGTTAAAGCGATGATGACCGACCATAAGTCAGGTATTGTTGTGGCCGATAATACAACACGCGCTCATTCAAAAAACGCGTCAACGATTGATAATAAAAGAAGCTATCAAGACTTTATTACCTATCTAAAAGAAGGGGCGCAGCGTTGGCAACATTTTGGCATATTGTCGGCGCTACATTACCTGTTGGATAAAAATCCCGTACAGCCACAAGGGGTCTGGCAATCTTTAGCGTCTCATCCAGAAGGAGATCGACACATCATGGATCTGCGTCATGTGATGGATGTATTGGCGCAGTATGGTACAGGCATGGGTGAGCATGAACTATTGGCTTGGTTTAGACAGCACATAGATGCTGCACCCAATAGTGATTGGGCCAAGCAGTATCCGCTACCGACAGAGTCTGGCGTGCAGCTTATGACTATTCATAAGTCAAAAGGACTCGAGTTTCCCATTGTCTACGTCTTGGGTATGGGCAGTGCCAGCCGAAAATCTGGGAATAAAGAAAACTATGGGTTGTATCTGTATAACGCCCAGCAAGCCCCTTCCGCCCTAGTGCAGCAATCCCTACAACATCAACTAACTGGCAATCAGCGCCGCTTCTCGCCACTACAAGGATCTGCCACCACCGACGATTACTATACTGCTATCGAGACGCAAGAGGGTTTTGAGGAGTTGCGCCGTCTTGGTTATGTGGCATTTACACGCGCCAGTGAACAGCTTTATGTGGTACTGCAAGACCCGAAAAGAAATGTGGATTCTGAGTTAAAGCCCGTGTTTTATTGGTTTGAGTCCTCAGAAGCAAATTTTGAATTGCCTAATAGGCTCAAAGGCACGATAGGCATGATCAGAGGTCACAAAGTCAATGAGTTCCATAATGACCACCATGCGAACCATGCCAACCCAGTAGGCTTAAACGATGCGACTCAGCTTACTACGATCAAACCCATGACAGAAGTTATTGAGTACGATGCTTTTTCAGAGGTTATGAAGACAAACTACTTTTATGGTTGGGCGAAGACCAGTTTTACCGCGCTCGCCCGTCAGTTGGACGAATCCACACAAGCGATGGTCATAGTGGATGAGCGTATTGATGATGCGATAGAGATCGTTACGAGAGATACGTTCGCCTCGGTTGAGCCATTATCTCATAGTAGTGAGCACCCTGAAAAAGTGGAAGGGTTAAATCTCAAGTCTGAGGAGGATATCCGCTTTACTTTTGTTAAAGGAGCCAATGCCGGTACATTTTTACACGAGATATTTGAAAAAATTGATTTCACCAACAAGTCGCAGTGGTCTGGGGTTGTCGATAGAGCCGTTAGTAGCTATCAGCTGCCGCTGGTCTATAGCAGTGCTGAGCTGCAAAGCCGTAGATTACAAGGATACGAGGGCGGAGCAGGTGCCCTCATTGAGCCTGATTCGATAGATACGACAAAGCATGACGCGTTACTCAACTGGATTGATGAGGTGATACATGCGCCGCTATTGGCCTCCAATCAACCCTTAAGCTCTCTTAACGCAAGTCAGCGATTTGCTGAATTAGAGTTTAACATGGGGTTGTCAGAACGGTTTAAAGCTCAGGATATCAATCAGCTGTTTCAACAATACTTACCTGACGACACAGACAAGCACGTCAATCTGGTGCCACAAAATAAAACGCACTTGTATCGTTATTTACGCGGCGAAATTGACTTGGTATATGAGCACGCTGGCAAGTATTATGTCGTCGATTACAAAAGTAACTTTTTAGGAAATAGCCTAAGCAATTATGATGAAAACACCCTTAAGCAAGCAATGTCCAAAGCAGGATATTGGTTACAAGCAGCAATTTATCAGGTGGCTTTGCACCGATTGCTCTCCATGAGAATCAGTGATTACGCAGGCAATGAAGATAAATATCTAGGCCCTGTAGAGTACGTATTTTTACGTGGTGTATATGACCCTAATCCTCAAACCGCTGCTTCTGCATCACAAAACCCTAATGAGCCTAGTAGTAACACATCAGGCACTAATCGTTATGGATTGGTGACTTGGGATATCCCAATTGATTTTATTAAAGGATTAGATACGCTATTTGGCATGCCTGACTAGTAAGGGTTAAATAACGGTTCACTATCCAAAAAATATCATCTCGATTAATCAGATCAATATAGAGACAAGCATAAGATGAGTAATAATAACAACAAAAGCAAAGCGGCAATTGGTTTACAAGAAACTTGGGCCAGTAACCTTAGTGACTATATCCTATTACGTCGCCAGCAAACGCATTCAGCATATAATGCGACAGAGGCACCAACCAATACTAATAGCGATCAAGTCGATAAAATAGAAGACAGCAATTTGTTCACGGCTTTTTTTGTTATGTTAGCGACGCATTTAGAAGAAGGGCATACGGTATTAACCGTTGAGGAAGCTGAGCACGAAGTACCACTACAAGGTCAAATCAACAATGAAGTCGTTACATTGTATGCGTGGCAGCAACAGTTATTAGAAACACTCGCAATGCCAGTTTTTGCGCTAATAGACAACCAAATAAACACTCAAATAGAAGATAACGCAACAGTTGATATATCATTATTTGCTTTGCTAGACACTTTATTTGGCAAGGGCAATCAGCTTTGGATGCAGCTGGCGCTTAGCAATCATGAAAAAGAGAGGCTAACCAAGCGTTTTAATACGATTGTCAGCTTATATCAACTACTGAAAAATACTGACTTAAATTTTTTGATAGATTTAGTGGAACAACACGCTTTATTTGCAAAGGTTGATGCTGATGTTATTGAAGAAAATAGCCTAAGCAGAATAAATCAACCCATCATTTATAAACTAACTAATAATCAAAATATAAAAGCAAAAACCATATCAATAATTTTTTGGCTACATCGCTCTTGGCAAGCAGAGTTTAACTTAGCACAGCATATCAATAGGACTCTAGCACAAGAAGTAACCCCTCTAGCGTTATCAATACCTGACAATTTAAACGAGCAACAAGTAAAAGCCATCAACGTGGCCAACAACAATGCATTTAGTATCATCACTGGCGGTCCAGGCACGGGTAAAACTTATACGGTCGCTCAGCTGGTTATTGCATTACAAGAAGCTGCAGAGAGGAGGGGCGATCAACAGGAGAGCATTCGATTCAGTACAGATAGTGCGAGCCTAGCGTTAGCCGCGCCAACTGGTAAGGCGGCCCAGCGAATGCAAGAGTCTTTGCAAGCCGCTTTAGACACAGCAAATGTAGCGATGCAATTGCAAGAAGCCAAAACTATCCATCGTTTGCTAGGAATCGGTCGAACGGGTAGACCACGTTACGATGCCAATAACCCACTAGGGGAAGATATTATCATCGTTGATGAAGCATCGATGCTTGGAGTTGAGTTGGCTAATTATCTTGTAAGTGCAGTGAAACCAGGAGCAAGGCTTATCTTGTTGGGAGATGCCAATCAGTTAGCAGCCGTGGATGCAGGAGCGGTGCTGGCCGATCTATGCCGTATTCCGACATTACAGGCTGTTCATGCAGAGCTAATCGAGAGCCGTCGGTTTAGCTCAGATTCAGGCATTGGTCAGCTTGCCCATCAAATTCATGAGGTAGAGGTAGACATTCAAAAAATTTGGCAGTTACTAAAACGAGATGACGCATTGAGATTTCAATATGTAAATACGCAACAAGAAGAGACACTTATAGATAATAAAATGATAAATAGCCTAAGTAACAAAGAAACTATCCAAAAAATAACCCAAAAATACAAGCCATACATAAATAAAACTAAAAATCTTCTAAAAAATAAAATAGAAAAATCTGTGCCAGAATTAGTAAAAAGTACTATAAACTCATTAATGGTAACCTTTAACCAATTTAAAATCCTAAGTGCTGGCCACAATGGGGAGTGGGGTGATCACTATATCAATAACTATCTGACACAATGGCACCTTGCTGAGCTAAAACTACCGCTCGGTCAAAACACATGGTTCCATGGCCGTCCCATTATGATTCTACAAAATAACTACGAGTTAGGATTGTTCAATGGTGACATTGGCTTTTGTTTGCAAACAGGTGACGAAAGGAATCGATTAGAAGTGTTCTTTGAAAGCAAAACTCAAGGTATTGCTGTGAATTTACTCAATGAAGAGATCGTTGCCACCGCCTATGCGATGACGATTCATAAATCACAAGGGTCTGAATTTGACCATGTGGCCATTACTTTCGATAATAGTCATGCAAGATTGCTAAGCAAAGAGCTTATTTATACGGCGGTGACACGTGCTAAAAAACAAGTGACCATCTACAGCACAAAAACTGCTTTTGAAAAGGCGGTTCAGACGCCAACTGAGCGCCATACAGGCTTAGCACAACAGTTTTAGTTACTATCTTTAGTTATATTTGTTTTTCACGCAATAAAAAAGCATCCGATTTGGATGCTTTTTTAAACATAACTCGATGGAGTTAGATTTTGTCTTCTTTAATTGCATAGATACCCGGCAGGTGACGTAAGTAACCGTGGAAATCCATACCACAGCCATAGACATAACGATCCGCAACATTAATTCCTACAAAATCCACATCAAAGTCGGCGACTTTGCGATCATGTTCTTTGTTAAGTAATACACAACATTCCATAGATAATGGTTTTTCTTTACTCAGCTCTTCGACGACTGCTTTTAGCGTGATGCCTTCGTCAAAAATATCATCTATTAATAAAACATGCTCACCTTCAATGCTAACATCAGGCTTAAATTTCCAATCAAGCTCATTGGTGCCTTCATTATCACGATAGCGAGAAGCGTGAATATAGTGCATACGATGGTAGAACGTCAAATGCGTCAACAACTGGCCAGCTGGGATAAGCCCGCCATTCATGACGACCATAACGATCGGATTTAGACCAGCATAATGGAGGTTGAGTTGAGCGGCAAGGCGCTCATAAGCGGCAGCAACTTCAATACTGCTGATAAGGCACTCTGAGTTGCGTAATGTTTTTTCAATTTCTTGGTTACTGATTTGGGTCATCGGGTGCGCCTTCGATAAAAAGTGCCGCTTATTTTAGCAAATTTTAGTGAATTTGCCCAACCTCATGTGATGTTTGGGATAAAATTAATCCAATTTTAAGGGTTATTCTGACTTTTCTACAATAAATGGGCGGTAGTAATCTGCTAAACGGTTCAGCGAACTATCTGGTAAGTCAGGCAACAGCTTATTCAGTGCCATATTCATGCCTTTATCAATCGCAGATTTGGCGACTGGAACAGACTTACGCTTGATCATACCTAGCTTTAGTGTGTCAGCATAGCGACTGATAAAATGCGTCAGTGTCTCTTCATTTACGGTTTCAAGCGCTTTTTTAAACTTGTCTCGGTCTACGTGCTCAGGTGTGATAGCAGCAAAACCTTCGTCAATCGTTTTTGCGCCTGCGGCAGACAGCTTAAAGCCCACACGTTTCACGCCGTCGTTATCAATAAAAGTCGCCCGATCTCTTAGAAAATGAAAACTCGGAAGTACCTCTTCATTATTCTCTTTACCAAGCAGGATGTTGAGTAGGGTATCGGTCGCACGCTCAATCGTTCCAACGATTTTACGCATGGATGCTTGTCGCTCAGGATTTGGGATAATGTCTACCAAACCAACCAATAAATTATCGGTAAGGTCACGAGCCGTCTGATGCGTCAGAGCATCGCGATAAGGGTAGTAGTCTACCTGCTCATTTGAAGCAACGACTTGTTCGGCCTCACTGATCAATGTTTTTAATTTATCTGAAGGTACGAATCCAAAATAATGTGCCATTATGCTGCCTTTATTTGTTGTTTTTTATGTCTCGCCAACGTTACATCTACCGTTAAATCGGTTACTATTTCAGCAGAATACCATTCAACGACTCACCACACTAGATGCTGATTAGTGATGCGCCCTAATTGTAAAATACAAGGATTTATTATTTGGTGATGGTCCTGCAAAATTTTACGATTTGTCTGATGATCGATGAGTTGAGTCACTCGTTGCACACTAATTTAGCATATTTTTCACATTTTGATTTAAAAAGCTTGAACTTATAAGGCTACCTACTACTTGTCTAGGGAGAGATAAGATGAATAGTGCTATTGTATTATTATTCGGCGTTGCCGCTATGCTCTGCGGCTACGTGTTTTATTCAAAATTTATCGCCACCAAAATTTTGGCGTTGGACAACAGTCGTCCCACGCCAGCGCATACGATGAAAGATGGGGTAGATTATGTCCCTACCAATAAGTATGTATTATGGGGGCATCATTTTACGTCGGTGGCAGGTGCTGCACCCATTATTGGTCCTGCGATTGCTGTGATTTGGGGCTGGGTGCCTGCCATCATTTGGGTGGTATTAGGCACTATTTTTATGGCGGGCGTACATGACATGTCGGCCATTTGGGCAAGTATGCGCAATAAAGGTCAGTCGATTGGCTCTATTGCCGGTACGGTCATGGGTACACGCGTACGTAGTTTGATGATGATTGTTATCTTTTTGCTATTGCTAATGGTAAATGCGGTATTTGGCGTTGCTATTGCTAACATGATGATTAAAACGCCATCGGCTGTATTACCAGTTTGGGGCGCATTGGTGGTGGCCTTTATCATTGGGCAATGTATCTATCGCTATAAGATGAGTTTGGTTTGGGTCTCAATTATCGGCGTAAGTGCTTTGTATGGACTTATCTACTTGGGTCCTATGTTCCCTATTGTCTTACCTGAGACAGTTTTGGGGTTACCTGATAATGCAGTATGGATTCTGGTTTTGTTTGCCTATGCAGCGATCGCGTCTTTATTACCTGTATGGATGCTGCTACAGCCACGCGACTATATTAACGGTTTACAGTTATTTGTCGGTTTGATTTTATTATATGCTGCTATTTTTATCGCAACACCCAACATTGTCGCGCCAGCCATCA
Source organism: Psychrobacter sp. UBA3068 (assembly GCF_002366815.1). Taxonomy (NCBI): domain Bacteria; kingdom Pseudomonadati; phylum Pseudomonadota; class Gammaproteobacteria; order Moraxellales; family Moraxellaceae; genus Psychrobacter; species Psychrobacter sp. UBA3068. Next base: position 120,042 of record NZ_DFBY01000007.1, read on the forward strand.
ACACGGCACTGCCAGTTGGTACGCCATCACTTATGCCGTTATTGTTTGTCACCATTGCTTGTGGTGCAATTTCGGGATTCCACGGCTTGGTGGCGACAGGAACGACGTCCAAACAGATTGATAAAGAAGAAGATGCCCGTTTCGTTGGTTACTTTGGGGCGTTGGGTGAAGGTATGCTGGCTCTCGGCGCGATACTGGCAGCCACCGCAGGTTTTGCCACCCTTGGCGATTGGCAGGCGGTTTATCAAAAATTCGGCGACGGTTCTATCGGTGCCTTTATTGATGGGGGCGCTACCATATTAAATGCGGGTGTTGGTATCGACCTAGTGCTGTCACAAACTATGCTCACTGTGATGGCGGCATTGTTCGCGGGTACCACGATGGATACTGGTGTGCGTCTACAACGTTATATATTCCAAGAGTTTGGAGAGTTCTATAACCTGCCAGTATTGAGTAAGGGCGTCGTAGCAACTTTGCTTGCAGTCGGTAGCTGCCTATTATTGGCGTTTGGTGCAGGTGGTATTGACGGTGCAGGTGGCATGATTATTTGGCCACTGTTTGGTACAACCAATCAGCTGATGGCTGCCTTAACCTTGATGATCGTCACCGTCATCTTACTACGTAAAGGCAAACCTGTTTGGTACACTTTAGCACCGTTGTCATTCTTGTTAGTCATGACAGTCTTTGCGCTATTGATTCAGCTCAAAACCTTTTACACTGATGGCAATTGGTTGCTGATTATTATGGATATCATTATTCTAATCGCCACCATTTTAGTGACGTTTGAGAGTCTATCCGTACTACGCAAAGAGTGGTCGCGGCACAAAGGAAAAACCAACACGTAAAACATGTTGTGTGCTATCAAATAAGTATCTATCAAAAACGTCAGCAACTGCTGGCGTTTTTTGTGTCACATAGGCATGATAGACCATAAGTAATAAGGAAAACACGAGAAATTTTATGGAAAATACCAACATGCCAAACGATATAAAAAACCGCCCATCTTGGTGGCAAAGGTTTGTGGCTGGGCTAAATGAGTTTTATCATGCACCTTATCGCCAAACGATGGCACGTGCTGCGCGTGATGAAGAAGATTTTTTTATGCTACTCATGTTTGCTGAGAGTTTGGGGATTGATAATCCCGCCAGTTTTTATACCTTAGAATTGCAGCCGTTATTTTTAGAAAACTTCCATGAATGGCATACACGAATGGGTATGGACAGATGTCCTTTTGACCACGTTGGTTGCTGCTAGTAATCTATAGTTTGATGAAAAAATGAGATCCGAGTATGGCCTTACACCCATTGCAAGCATTCGTAGAGCAACTGGCAACGCAACCAATTATATTCATCGGCGGTAAGGGGGGCGTGGGCAAAACCACGACGGCCGCTGCGCTTGCCAGCTATTATGCCAGTCAGCATCAAAAAACCTTGATTGTTTCCACCGATCCAGCACACAGTTTGGGCGATGTACTAAACGCACGTGTAAGTAATGAAAAAACGGCAATCTCTCCTTATCTCGATGCCATTGAGCTAAACCCTGACATCATCGTCGATGAGCATTTTGCGCAAGTGGAACGCACCATTAAATCTTATGCCAATCCAGATATGATGCCCAAAATTCGTGAGCATATGCAGTTATCAAAATCAGCCCCTGGTGCCCAAGAAGCGGCGATGCTCGAATCTATGTGTCAGCATTTAGTTGCGGCAGCAGATGCCAATTATGAGCATATTATTTTTGATACCGCACCGACAGGACACACTTTAAGACTACTCGTCCTACCTGAAATGATGGGCGCATGGACAGATGGACTGCTTGCACAACAGCGGCGACAGGCCAAACTGCGCTCGGTGGCGACCCATTTGGACAGTCATAACCACAAACAGATCCACCAAAAAAATAACCCGCAAACAGACAATGTGCCAAATCCGTTTGCCCAAAAAAAATCTGATCGTTGGGAGCAGGCGGTATCTGTGCTAGAAAAACGCAAACAGTTGTTCCGTCAGGCAGGATTGCTGCTTCATGACCGCGCCCAAACCGCAATTGTATTGGTGATGACCGCCGATGTATTACCATTGGCTGAAACCAAGCGGGCTATCAAGCAGTTAGAAGACAGTAAGCTCACACCCGCCGCGATCGTCATCAATCAGTTGATAGCACCGACGCAGTCTGATGCGTTTTGGCGGCGGCGTGCTGAGCGCCAGCAGCAACTCATGCAGGATATCGAGCAAAATTTTACCAATTATCCGCTGTATCCAATTTATTTGCAGCAAACAGACGTGCGCGGCATTGACGCCTTAAGTGCCTTATTAAGCCCAGCGCCATAACCGTTCACGACTACTCCTGAAGCTTGTGCGACTGCAACTTACCGGCAAGTGACCATGCCATATCTGCTCGTAGCAACTGCGCTTGTTCTGACTTACCACCACTGAGTGATGACCATTGCGGTTTTCCCCGCGCTTTTTTTAGCTCATTTGGTAGTTTATGCGTGGGCCACACGGTCATTGGATTGGCTTCTGCCTCCGCACGGTCATCTGTGGGCAATGTTTCAAGGTGATTGTTCTCGCTTTTATACAGTAGCTGTGTGGCATCGGTGGCCGCATGACCGCGATGGCGTAGGGCAGTGAGTAAGTCTAACGCCCGAGTGGCTAATAACGTCAAGGTTGCAGGGTCAATGTATAAACGCTTTACCCCGGCCACTCTGTCCGCGATACTACCGGTATTAGACAACAAACCGCCTGCTATACCACCTATTGCAGCGCCCAGACCTAATGTCGTGCCTAGTGCGGCAGCATCAATACCCAATCCTAATAATGCACCAGCTGCCGCGCCAGACGTGGTGCGTATACCATAGCTCTTAAGAAGTTCAGGATCAAATGGGTCTTGCTGGTATGCTTGTAGTTCAAGCGGGGTTGCTGCGACTGCATTGTCATAAAACTTATATAAATTGAGCAAGCTATGCTGCATCGTGCGCTCGCTTTGCCGGACCGCTTCTTGCATTTGCTGTAGTACTGGCATCGGGTCGTCATCTTGATTGATTTCCCGCACATACGCCGCGACATTTAATAAAAAATCCGCAATGATAATACTAGCCTCATCATACAACTGCGCCCAATTTTCAGTACGGCGCGCCATCAGCTGCTCAAGCATCTCCGAGTGAGTGAGCATAGTGGCAAGGTTTTGCCACAATCGCATTTCATCTGAAAACTCAAAAGCCACGGAATCAAAACGCGTGGAGATGTGTAAATTACGTCTTGCCAGCATTGTCTGCCAGTCTTCAATATTGGCATCCTGACTGTCCGTAAAATTAAACACGGGCATAACAGGTATGGCGGCCCAAGACAAAATCGCCAACTCATCTTTATATTTACCGAGTACAGGTTCACGCGCATCGACGACATAGATGGCCATGTCACTGGCTAGTAATTGGCGAATCACTTTGGCTTCTTGGCTATAATCATAATCTTGTAAGTCCTCACCTACAGAGGTATCACTATTGTCTGCACTTTGCGCGATATCTGCTGCCAAAAACTGCTGCAAGCGTTCAATACCATCACGGCGACTAGCGGTATTGTCTTCAAGCCAATCCATGAGTCCAGAGGCATCCTCTAAACCAGGCGTATCGTATAATGCCACCAGCACTTCGCCCGTTTGACTGTCTGTCAGTTTTGCTTGCTCCACATGGCGCGTGGTTGCTGCTTCGTTTTTTACTTCACCAAAATACACATCGCGTAATAAGGTACGAAGTAGGGAGGTTTTACCGGTATTGGTATGACCAACGACGGCCAGTTTAAGTGCCTCGCCACTGGCAATGGTTTTTTTAGATACGGTATGCCGAGGCTCGGCTGGTTTGTTTAATGATACGGATTCATCCGTAGTAATCGCTTGATTCGATTGAGGGGCTGTCTGATTTTTTGCATCAGGTGTTCTTTCATAAGCCTTATCCGCAAAGAGCCCGACTGACTTATTGCTCGCGTGGTTGTCTTTTTTATCATTATTCATAATAGAATCTTATGTCACTAATTAGGGGCTGTATAGAATTCAAATCAGCGGCAACCAAATAAAAAAACAAGCTAGTATGATCGCAGCCCGTAACTGTCTTTAAGCTTATCATAACCTGAATTCGGGATAAGCCGGTGCTTAAGTTGTCGATACTATTTGCATAATTGTTATCTGATCTTATAAAGTCATGCTTTTGACAGTAGTTTATAGAGAAGTCTGCTTTCAAAGACTTAGCTGGTCTTCAAGAGTAATAGAGTATATCAATACTATCAGCAGCTTAATGAATCACTTATCCCGAACTGGGGTTATAACTGTCATTTTGTCTCCTCCTTTACCATCGCTCTAAATCTATCGGAAAAGTCAGGTAAAACGGAACGCACTGTAATCCACGGAGAGAGGGAGGCCACACCCATTGGATCTTCACAAAACTCAGCTGCAGCTTCTTTGATAGCCTCTTCAAAAGCTTCGACTGCCCTTATCTCATTTTGGCGGTTGTACGCAAGGGCATTTATCTTACTGAGTGTATGGTACTTTGAAATCTCAATACGCGACTGCTGGTAGTATGAAGCAAGGAGTGTTTTAAAAGAGGCTTCTGAAAAAACCACTCCCTCTTGAGCTAAAATTCTAAAAAGAGTTTTGGCTATATCGTTTGCCATCTTGTAAATGCCACCACCTTCACTTTTTGAGCCTAAGTCTTGATGTTTATGCTCATAACTCTCCATGATTTCTGTTTGACAGATACGACGGCTTGAGGTGTTGTTATAAACTTCTGAGAGTGTTGAAACCTCAAGCCCCCAAGTAGGAGAAATCGCAATACCACGACCAAGAGAACGAATAAATGCGAACTCTCCAGAGAGGGCATAACGAAAACTCTGCATATACTCCAAGTACTGGTTTGAGCCAAAAGTGATCTTGAGTGCTTTTATGAGTGGTGTATAAAAAAGACGGGTCACACGACCGTGGAGCTTGTTTGTAACGCGAGAGTAATAGCCTTTGTTAAACTCAAAATCAAGTCCTGGGTGTACTATGGGGTAAAAAAGCCGTGCAACAAGCGCTCGTGAGTAGTTTACTATGTCACAATCATGCAGGGCAAAAGCATAGTTATCTTGATCTGTGAGACCATAACCTATCATCGTCCAGACATTACGACCTTTTCCTGAAATGTCTAAACCAGGAAAACCCTCATCTGTAAGCTCTTTATATATCTTTTGTACGTTTGGACCATCATTCCAAAGTACCTCAACACTACACTCCAAAACGCTCATACGCTTCTTTACTTCTAAAAACTGCTCCTCAGTTGCACCGTCGAGTCCAAGTATAATTTTATAGAGATACTTCACGTTTTTAAGCTCATCAATAATAGTCTGCATCGCTGGCATTTCAAACTCTGAGTAGAGAGCGGGAAGCAAAAGCACCATATTTCTGCGTTTTGAAAACTGCAGTAATTCTTCTTCTATGCTTTCTAAGGAGCGATTTCCCACATTTTGTAGTGTTGTTATAACGCCGTTTTGAAAAAAATCTGACATCTTATTCTCCCTTTTGATGTTATCTCATACAACTAGACTGCCATGATTTTTCAAAACTTCGCAGTGACAGCAAGTGTCATTGCGAGCGAAGCGCGGCACTCTAACCTTCACGGTTACCTTTTATTATTATCGCTACATCTATCATATTTGTGCCCCTACAGTCTTATGTTTAGGGGGTACCATATTTCTTGCTACCTACACTTAAAATATTTTCTTTAAGCTAGCAATATTTTGAGATGAATTTTTTAGCAAAGACGCCTCAAGTGCATCGGCAAACATCTCTCTTGCAAGCGCTTTAGAGTCCATCAAATATCTCCAGTATAGAGCTATTCCAACCTTTTGGTCCTGGGTAGTCTGCTCTTTTTATATCTGCGTTTCCTATGGCACTAAAAGAGCCATCATAAAGGGGAACTAAAACACCAATATCTGCTTTTTTTATCATAGTAAAGTCATTTGCACTATCACCAAGGGCTATCTTGGTGCACTTTTGGTTGTAATACTCTTCATACATGTGAGCAAGTGTCAGCATGGCCTTTGCTTTGTCTTGTAGGAGTGAGACAAGGTGAAAAAATCTTCCCCCTTTTACTATATCAAAGCCCTTTTCATTTGCTTCTTTTTTAAGAGCCTCAAGCTCTCTTTCGTCTTGCATCAAAAAAGGCTCACTAAAGTCGCGTTTCATGGCATTTAAGCTCTCTTCTCTTGGCAAACCTGTATGCTGTATTACTTCATCAACACTCATATCTCCAAAACCTTTTATAGAGTAGCTCCGTTTCATGTGTGTGAAAAAAATTCTCAGTTCTATGTAGGAGTGCGCCTTAGAGAATTTTATCCACTCCTCTTTAAACGCCATCTCTTTTGCAAGTACAGACTCTGAGGGCACAAATATCCCAGCACCATTCTCAACAATAAAAGGCTGCCGCATGCCTAACTCCTTTTGAAGCACTACTACTTCACTAAAGGTTTTGCTCGTTGCGATAATGAGAGGAATTGAGCGATATTTTAAAAGTGCTAAGGCCTCTTTTGCAGGAGCGAAACTATAATCCTGGTGATTGAGTAATGTTCCATCTAAATCGGTAAATACAAGATATCTCTTCTTCATAGCAGTATGATACAACACAATTATTAGATTAGGGACTGTATAGAATTCAAATCAGCGGCAACCAAATAAAAACACAAGCTAGTATGATCGCAGCCCCGTAACTGTCTTTAAGCTTATCATAACGAGTGGCGATGCCTCTAAAATGCTTCAACCTAGCAAAAGCATTTTCTACCAAATGGCGGCAGCGATATAAATACCAATCCAAAGTATCGTTATTGCTTAGTGAATTCTATACAGTCCTAACACCCAAAAAATAGAGTAGCCGTTTATGGTCAATAAATCTGGTTGAGCCTCTTATACTCATACAAAACTATTTTTAATCGCTAGTTGCTCTTAGGTGATGCAGCGCTAGGCGCGTTAAACAACACTTTGAGCTTTTTCTTAAGCCCTTTGGCACGAAAAAATCGTTGCCACATACGGTAGAAAACGCCAAATATTAAATTGACGACATTATCATGACTGTCTTCACCAACAGCACCGTATTTCACGGGGTTATTGACAGTATCTTCTTCGACGTAAGTGCCAAACCAACGATCAAAAATAATGAGAACACCGCCGTAATTTTGGTCAATATATGCGCCATTGGTCCCATGGTGCGCACGGTGATTGGAGGGTGTGTCAAAAATGTACTCCACCCATTTTGGGAATTTTTCGACGGTTTCGGTATGGATAAAGAACTGATAAATCAAATCTAACGCGTAAAAGAAGAATACCCATACTGGATGAACACCCAGCATCATCAGTGGGACAAAAAATATCCACCAGCCTGTCACTGAGTACAGCAAGCTTTGGCGCATGGCGGTAGAGAGGTTCATATAGTCATCGGAATGATGCACGACGTGCGCTGACCAAAACCAGTTTACGCGGTGCGAGGCACGATGGAACCAATAGTAGCTAAACTCAACAGCAACAAAAATAGGAATGGCGGTCAGCCATGTCACCTCAATGGTAAATAAGCGATATTGATACAGCCACAAGCAAATGGGCAGCACGATAAGGGCGTGGACAACCAGCTCAAACCCTAAATAAGAACCACCCAAACTAAAGTTGGTCATGGTGCGACGCCAGCTAAAGCTGTCACTCTTGCCACGTTTGGATTGATAGAACCATTCTGCTAAAAACAGTAAGAAAAATGGGCCACCAGCCAGCGGTATCAGCCACTCTTGCCAGTGCGTGGGTAAAATACTGGCCAGCGTTGACTGCCAGGATTCAGGGGATATGGCCAATATACTTTGGTTCAATGCCTCCTTGTAACCATCTAATAGCTGACCATACTGACCCAGTGTCATAAGGGTATTATCTGCTGCCATACGGGCCTCCTAGCCACTATAAACCATCCTTGTCATTTTGGTATGATACTAAACTTAGCAAACAACACTGTACAAAAAATGGTGTCGTATCAGTTTTCTTGTCCTGACTAATGAATCCTGTTCAAAAAAGACAGGGCTGTCAGCATCACTACATTGTGCTAAGTATCACTATAAATTAAGCGCCACTATGAACAAGACCGATTTTTCGAGCCGAGAGCGCGGTTTGCCACTGTTGGTAACGAATATTTTGATATTCTAAGAACTGCTCAGACGTTTGATCTTCTGTTTTATCGGTCAGGGTAGTATCACCAAGCAATTGTACGATTAGCCCCTCTTTTGCGTGACTGGCGATTTGGTCAAGCTTACGCAGTGTGCCACGGTCGGGCAGTGCGTTTTCATGAATGCCTAGTAGGACCTGTACAGGATGGTGGTCTAAGTAAGCCTTTAATCGTGCCATATCATCACGATCATCAATAATCCCGAAATTCTCAACCTCACTACTGGCATTAAGAGTCGCCTTCAAACTCGCTTGCCACCAGTTGTCCTGCTCTGATGGGTATTCGAGTAAAGCCACCACTTTCTTGCCAGCGCTAACCGCCGCTTTTGGGGCGATAGGTGCTGGCGCTTCCTGATAATCATCAGCATCTACCACATGACGCTGCCAAAAATTCAAGATTTTTTGGTAATAAGGCAGTTTGATATCCAAACGCATTTTTTTACGGCGAAACATAAGCGCACAAAACGTCCATGCTATCGCTCGCGGCACCATGCCATACATCAGCAAACTTCCTACCAATAAGCTTGCCCATTGCCGTGCAACGGATAGGGGCATCGCGTCTGTCACCAATCGGCTTTGAGTGACCGCCGCATTGTCTGGCACATCAAATCCCACCATGCTTGGCAACCAGCCGAGTATTTGAGTCAACGCTATGAGTGCCTGATCGGAGAGTAGGGTTGACTCCCAGCTAAAACTGTACTGACGTACGACCAATAAAAATACAATCGCAAACAGCATACCGGTTAAGGTGGCCAGCCATAATTGATGACTAAACTTGCCTAAATACCAACGCATACCACTGTGTTGCAATTGACGTTCGTACAAATCAACGGCAGCTTTGGTGACATCATCTTTGCCGCGTATGAGATAACTGGGGCTGACAAAACTGGCAAACCAATTGGTAGATTGTTTGCCTTGATTCATCAGGGTCATCACAAGCCAGCCGACCAGCATAATGGTATGAAACCCCAGCAGACAGACCAACACATAAAAGAAATTCACTACGTTGCTCTGTAGTAAGGTAAACAGTCCTAAAAATCCTGAGACACACCACACGATGCTCATGACAACCATGATACCCTTGATGCGACCATCAATCTTACCCAACACTTGCGCCAGTGCACCGTTACTATCGATACGTGAAGCACGGCGATGCAATTTTTGCAGGGGTTTGCCGTCTTCACTTTGTAATTTTTCAGTGATAAGCAGCGGATCCGTGGTAAAGACGTGTTGCTGAGTTTCAAGCGTACGTACCAGCTCAGTCAATTGATCTTGGGGTGATAGCATAAGTCGGTCATATCCGTATAAAAGCGTTCATTTAGCAGACAGTACTTGATGATTGTAGCGTAAATAATATGACGTTGACCGCTATTATTTTGTTGTGAGCGCGGCCGATCATCAATACAGGTTAACGTCTGACGCATGTTTATCATGGTAAACGTAACAAAAATCCGCCAAAATGAAGGGTAGAACAGATCCTAGTTACTCAAAAAACTGTCAAAAGACCCAAAAAAAAGGAATCGTCATGAATAATAAAACTTATCTCATTATCGGCGGTACAGGCGGCATCGGCAGAGCCATGGTTGAGCAATTAATAGATAACACTGCCAGCCATAGTGAAAAAGTCATCCCTCATGTTTTTGCAACTTACCATAGCAGTGTTCCTGATTTTGCCGCAGACAATCTGCATTGGATACCTATGGATATCTGTGACGAGCAAAGTATCCAACAAGCGGCTGACGTCATCAAGCAGCAAACCGCGCACATTGATTGGGTGATAAATTGTGCAGGTTTACTACACACGGCCGCGCAGCAGCCAGAAAAAGCACTCCGGCAGATTGAGACTGATTTTTTTATACAGAACATGCAAGTGAATGCCTGGGCAAGCTTGCTCATTGCCAAACATATCAAACCCCTATTGGCGAATGCTGAACGTAGTCATGATAAACCAGCGGTTTTTGCGACGGTATCGGCACGTGTCGGCAGTATCAGTGACAACCAGTTGGGCGGTTGGTATAGCTATCGTATGAGTAAAGCGGCGCTTAATATGGGGATGAAAAATCTGAGTATCGAGTGGGGCCGGTCGCTCAAAGACGTGTGTGTCGTTGTCATGCAACCAGGCACGGTGAACACCCAACTGTCAGCCCCATTCCAAGGGAACGTGGCTGACGGACAGTTATTCTCGCCCGCTTATAGTGCAGAGTGCCTATTAGAGGTGCTAAGCCACATGACGGCGGCGCAATCAGGAAGCTTTGTTGATTGGGCAGGGGAACCCATACCTTGGTAATGACAGCAGCATTAAGAAGGTAGGTTTGAGCCTGTTTATAAACAGGTGGTTAATGCGCTGGGGCTCACACGTTAGTTCGCGACAAACAAGTCCATAAACTCATGTACAGGTGTTTGCTCCAAGCGCTCTTGATCACTGCACAATGCAAAGATAGACGCGCAACGACTGTCGATAAATCGCGTCGCCAGACTGGCACGAAACTTAGCTTCTAACACAGGCAAGCCTTCTTTGCGGCGGCGTTTATGACCGATAGGATATTCCACCGCAACCTTATCGGTACTGGTGCCGTCTTTAAAAAATATTTGAATCGCATTGGCAATCGAGCGTTTGCTTGGGTCATGGTAGTCTTTTGAATAACGCAGATCTTCTTCCACCACCATCTTTTGGCGTAACCCATCAATCAAAATCTGATGCTGCTCATGATAGTCATCTTCATAGTTCTCCGCCATCAAATCACCTGTCAATAAAGGCACGGCGACCATGTATTGGAGGCAGTGATCGCGATCGGCAGGATTGGCCAGCGTTCCTTCTTTAGAGATAATTCTAATCGCGGATTCATGCGTGGTCAGGACAATTTTTTCAATCTCATCAATTCTGCCATCAATGCGTGGATGCAAAATAACAGCGGCCTCGCAAGCCGTTTGCGCATGAAATTCGGCAGGAAAACTTAGTTTAAACAAGATATTTTCCATGACGTAACTGCCAAATTCCCGCTGAAAAGTAAACTGTCTCTCATGGTCAGGTTTGGTGGCTAAGTCTTTACTGGTGTGGCTAAACAACACGTCATAAAACCCCCATTGCGGCGCGGTGAGTGCGCCTGGAATGCCCATTTCACCGCGTCGAGTAATATCAACCAAACGCACAGCGCGGCTGGTCGCATCACCGGCCGCCCAAGACTTACGGCTACCGGCATTGGGCGCATGACGATAAGTACGCAATGCTTGACCATCGACCAGCGCTTGAGAAATCGCTGCCATGACTCGCTCACGGGGTAGCTGGTAGAGTTTAGCGACCACGGCTGTTGAGGCTAGCTTAACCAAAAACACATGGTCGAGCCCAACGCGGTTAAAGGAATTGTCTAACGCCAGTACCCCTTGAATCTCATGCGCCATAATCATGGCTTCGAGCACCTCACGCATGGTGAGGGGCGCACGACCTTGGCTGACGTTTTTCTGACTGATATAGTCCGCCACTGCCAAAATACCGCCCAAGTTGTCTGAAGGGTGTCCCCATTCAGCCGCAAGCCACGTGTCGTTGTAATCAAGCCAGCGCACGATACAGCCAATATCAAAGGCGGCTTTGATGGGGTCGAGCTTATGAGAGGTCCCAGGGACGCGCGCGCCATTGGGAGTCAGTTGATCGGCGCAATCTGGACCTAGATGTTTGGTGCACTCAGGAAAGCGTAACGCCAGTAGCCCGCAGCCAAGCGTATCCATCAAACAATAACGAGCGGTGCTCCATGCCTCGGTACTGTTTGGTGACTCTTCATCTATAGAGTAATTAAGAACATAGTCGGCAATTTTTTGAATTTCATCGTCATACTCTGGACGAACATTGCTCTCGACGGTCGCATTTTGGGACTGTGACATGGCTGTCTCCTCTTCCTTAAGTGGGCTATTTTATTGACCAACTGGGGTTTTAGTCATCATTTAAAAGTAGCACACTCAATATGGAACAACCAAATTGAATTATGTTAAGAATTACGACCTTAGCAGCCGTTTAAATCATCAGATACAGTAGGCCTAAAATAAATAAAGCTGCCATGATAAACAATAGAGCGCTTAAAATTTTGGTCGTGGTTGTGGCAGTATCAGTACGCTCTTTTCTCACTTTGGTTTTTTTGGCAACGTACAACACCATTTTCACATGTTCAATGTTATCTTCGAGATAGTGGTCACCTTCAGGCACAAAGCCTAAAGACTCATAAAAGCGGAGCAAATAGCTTTGGGCAGAGATAATAATGGGTCTCTTTTTACCGTATTTTTTGCGGCAGTGGGCAATAGCATGGGTCATTATTTGCCTTGCCAGACCCTTACCTCGGTGCGCTGAGAGTACGAGCACTCTACCAATGGCAGACATGGATGTGTGGTTGGATTTAACAGCCGAATCGGTGACGGCAAGATTGGACTTCAGCTGGTTAAATTCAGGCGGAATGATGCGGCAATAACCCACCAGCGCTTCATTTTGATGGGCAATCAGATGCAAACAATCAAAATCCACCTCATCCATGTCTTGGTAGGCGCAATTTTGCTCGACCACAAACACTTGGGAGCGCGCCTTTAGAATGTGGTACAGATCAACTGAGGTCAACTCATCAAAGGTTTTTATAGAAAATTCACAAGTCATAATTGATTGGCTTCTAACAATGGGCTTTAAAAGAGTGGCATTATAACGATTTAGACACGCATTAACCATGCAAGGTTTGACTGATCTTGTCCAAGTTTAAGCTGTCAGACATGGCACTAAATATCTCAAAGTACTTGCCGCCTTTTTGATATAGCGCCTCGTGAGTACCTGTCTCTACCACTTGGCCGTTTTCTATCACGACAAGGTCGTCAGCGTCGATGATTTGCGCGATATTGTGCGAGACCATAATGACCGTACGGTCTTTTTTGATTAAATCCAAGCTTTTTTTGACTTGTTGACTGGCGATGGCATCCAGACTGGCAGTCGGCTCATCCAAAAACACAATGGGCGGGTCTTTTAAGAACATTCTTGCCAGCGCGATACGCTGCTGTTGACCACCCGACAAAGATTTTGCCGTACTGTCATACCCATCCGCCAGCTTGGTAATTTGCTCATGAATAGAGGCTTTTTTGGCAGCCACAATGATATCCTCGATGCTGGCATTCATATTGCCATAGCGGATATTTTCACTGATGGTCCCTGAAAAAATATGATTGCTTTGTAGCACCAAACCGATGTGCTGGCGTAATTCATGGGTGTCACAATCCGCTAAATCGTGCCCATCTAGCAAGATCTTGCCAGCGTCTGGCTCATAAAACTTCACAAGTAGGCTAATAATCGTACTCTTGCCAGCGCCGCTTAACCCAACCAAAGCGGTAATGCGATTGGGCTTAATGGTAAAGCTGACGTCTTTTAGCGCTTGCGTACCATTGGGATAAGTAAAATCAACGTTTTTCAGCTCAATGTGACCTTTTAAATCTTGGTTTTTTATACCATCAACATTTTCGACTTGGCTTTCATCTTCTAAAATATCAAAAAATCCTTCGGCATAAGTGAGGGCATTATTGATCTGATCATAGATGCGATGCAGTTGCCGAATCGGCGCAGCGACATTCTGAAACAGCATGACGTGAAATAAAATCATGCCGATGGTCATTTCACCTTGCAGCACAAAATAAGCGGTAAGCAGAATAATGACCACCACACCAATCTGTTCGATAAAGGTTTTTATGGCATCATAAATAAAACCAATACTGCGAATACGCAGCTGATTGTCGGTCATCTCTTTTTGAATGGCTAAGTGTTTCTCAGCCTCAATCGACTCACGGACAAAAGATTTCACCACGCTGATAGAGTTAATGAGCGAGATCACCAAACCGCTCTTGGCTTCGCGGTATCCACGCATCTGTCGCCGAAATCCTTGTAGGCGCTTTGCCTGTTTTTGACTGATAAAAAAGTAAATCGGGATGATGATCAGGCCGACCAAACCTATCCAAACGTTGGTCGAAAACATAATGATGAGCGAGACAATCGCACTGGCAAACAGCGGTAACATATCGATAAAGAAGTTTTGTACTAGGGTGGTTAGGCTACTGACACCATAATCGATACGAGTTTGCAGTTTTCCACTGTCATTTTCGCTACTGGTATAAAACGCCATACGATATGTAAGAATCCGCTCGATGATTTTTTGTGACAAGTCCCGAGAGAGGTTGATGCGAATCTTTTCACCAAAAAATCGCTGCCCAAACGAGATAAATATCGACAGTATCTCTTTGGTCAGTAGTACCGCGCTGATGATCGTTAACATGCGTACGCCAGCTGCCCAAGGCTCGGACAAGGTGGCGATTTCGGTCAAGGTGTCGACCGCGTAGCGCAGCACAAAGGCGTTGACCTGCGCGGTAAAGGAGCCAAGCACCGTTAATATCAAGGTTGCCACAATTAAGCCTTTGTAAGGCGCGGCAAAGACGGCCAGCTTTTTGAGAATATCCCATAGCAAAGCCCGCCGCTCCGTTTTTTTTAGCAGCGGTTTTTTGTCTAAGGGGGCACGGCGTGATGGGGTGGTTGGCATAAACGCTTAGCTCATGGGTATTAATATTTTACGTAATCATATTTATATAAATTGGCTTGGCCTTGGTTACTATCGGAGGCATGATCATGATATATGGTGAGACCAAGGCAACAGGCTAATCAGTGAGATTAAAACGCATCCGCTGGCACAAATACCGCGCCTGCCATAATACGGCGCGCAGAGCGGCTCATGGATACTTTTTTGGCCTGCCAGCGTCCATCGACCAGCTCAGTCTTACCGCCGACTAGCAAGGTTCCCGATGGATGACCGAAGCGCACTTCATCAAGCTGCTTTTCAGATTGGCCGCCACCAGCGGCTTCGTTGACCAATGTCCCTTGCGTGGTTGCTGCTGCGGCAATTGCTACTGCTGCCGTGCCCATCATGGCATGATGCAACTGCCCCATGCTCATTGCTCGCACGACCAAATCAATCTCGCCTGCTTCGACTGGTTTACCACTCGATGCGGTGTAGCTCTGCGACTTGCCAACCCAAGCGATTTTAGGGATATGCTGGCTAGTTTGCGCCTCACTTTCGTCTTTAAATAAGCCCATAGCGACCCCGCCACGCGCACGGATTTTTTCTAGCTTGGTTAGTAGCTCATCATTGCTATTAATATCGCTTTGCAACTCGGTGCCTGTAAAGCCTAAATCCTCTGCGCGCATAAAGATAGTCGGAATGCCCGCGCTGATAAAGGTTGCTTTGACACGATCAGCTTTTAGACCACAGCCAGAAACATCAAAGTCATCGACCAAGTTGTTTGTTGGGAACATATCACTTGATGAGTCGACCGGATCAATAAACTCAATCTTGACCTCAGCGGCAGGGAAGGTGACACCGTCTAACTCAAAGTCGCCTGTTTCTTGAACCTGTACTTTATCATTTACATCTTTATAGACTGGCACATGCGCAATAATCGTTTTGCCGATGTTTTCTTGCCAAATACGCACTTCGCAAATACCGCTATCAGCGTTTTCATGAATGCTATTAGCAATTTTATCGGCAGCGACCAGACCCATATTAATAGCACACGCACCCACTGCTGCGGTCAAGTTGCCACAGTTACCCGCCCAATCTATCATCGGCTTTGCGATATTGACCTGTCCAAACAGATAATTCACGTCATGATCTGATTTTTCAGAGGCGGACAAAATGACCGTCTTTGAAGTGCTAGAGCTGCCATTGCCCAAACCATCGATCTGCTTGCCATAAGGATCAGGGCTACCGATGACGCGCAAGAGGAAGTTATCGCGCGACGCGCCAGCCACTTGGCAACGCACAGGTAAGTCGGATAACTTAAAGAACGTGCCTTTTGAGGTGCCTCCACGCATATAAGTAGCAGGGACGGAGACTTGTGGGGCAAAAGAGGGGGTTGGTGAAGTGGTTTGGGTCACTGTGTTAAATCCTTTTTAAGTTGTAATATGATTAGGTGTCATCGATAAATAAGTACGAACGACTAAGACATGACGTTAATAATGATAGCGACAAGAAATAACGGTCAAATAGTTATCATCGACGGTATATACCAACCGATTGGCGTCATCGATGCGTCTGGACCAAAATCCTGATAGGTTTTCTTTTAGGGGTTCAGGCTTGCCAATGCCATCAAACGGACTGCGTTTGCAGTCGGTGATAAGTTTATTGATACGTTTGAGTGTTTTTTTGTCTTGTGTCTGCCAATACAAGTAATCTTTCCACGCCGCATCTGTCCATGCTAATTGCTCACTCACTATCAAACCCTTTGACTATATGAAAATTTTTGCGTTCAAGCGTTCTCAATGTCGCCATCTGCACGCTCATTGTCATCACTGCTATTACTTTCGTCTGTTATATCAATCAGCTCATGCGTGACGGTTTTGCCAGCTTGATATTGCGCAATAGATTCCGCTAAGTGCGCGGCATTGGCAGGAGATTTGAGCAGATAGACGGTTTCCATCAGGCTATTGTAATAATCAAGCGACATAACAACCGCATCATCAGCGTCACGTCGAGTGACAATAGTGGCATTGGCGTCGTCATTGACGGTGTCTAGCACCGATTTTAGGTGCTTTCTGGCTTCTGAAAAACTAACGACCCTCATGATATACTCCATAACTTGTACATTATATTGTACATGTTACGCCATTGGTGAGGCAAACTCAATATTTAGCTGACCTCGATACTTAGATATTAGTAAAAAGGCTAAGTTTAAAGGTTGCAAGCAAAAAAACCGATGTCATATAACTACGCTATACAACATCGGCTCCTTATATACTCATAGAATGCTAAAAATTACGCAATATCTAAGGTCCCTTCGATAAACTCTTTGGCAAAGCGCTGTAGCATACCGCCCGCATTGTACATTTTGACTTCATCTGCTGTATCAAGGCGACAGATAATAGGCGCTTCCGTTTTGCTACCGTCAGCACGGTTGATGACTAAGGTCATGCGACCGCCAGCCGATACATCACCTGTGACATCAAATACTTCTGTACCATCTATATTTAAAGTATCACGGGTGGTCCCTTTTTCAAACTGTAGTGGTAGGGCGCCCATACCGACCAAGTTTTGACGATGGATACGCTCAAAGTCTTCAGCGACAACCACTTCCACGCCTGCTAAACGTACGCCTTTTGCCGCCCAGTCACGGCTTGACCCTTGACCATAGCCATCACCTGCGATGATAATCAGCGGCTGCTCACGGTTCATGTAGGTCTCAATCGCTTCCCACATACGCATGACTTGACCCTCTGGCTCAACACGGGCGTATGACCCTTGAACGATCTCACCATTATCGTCGCGTACCATCTCATTGAGTAGTTTTGGGTTGGCAAAAGTGGCACGCTGCGCGGTCAAATGATCACCGCGATGGGTCGCATAAGAGTTGTAGTCCTCAGCAGGTAGGCCCATGGTATCAAGATACTCGCCAGCCGCGGAATCACCTAAGATAGCATTAGAAGGTGACAAGTGATCGGTGGTGATGTTGTCTCCTAATACCGCTAACGGACGCAGACCGGTGAGTGCATTTTTCTTGGCCATTTTGCCTTCCCAATACGGTGGGCGACGGATATATGTGGTCATCTCTCGCCAGTCATATAGCGGACTTAAGGCTTTACCCGTGTCTTTTTTGGCTTCATCAAACATTGGGATGTAAACGGCATTAAATTGTTCAGGCTTGACAGCGGCGGCAACGATAGCATCCACTTCATCATCATCGAACCAGATGTCTTTTAGATACACGTCATTACCGTCCTGATCTTGACCCAACGCGTCTTTTTCGATATCAAAACGAATGTTACCCGCGATGGCATAAGCGATGACCAATGGTGGCGATGCTAAGAATGCTTGCTTGGCATAAGGATGGATACGACCATCGAAGTTACGGTTGCCAGACAGCACCGCTGTGGTAAATAAATCGTTATCGATGATTTCTTTTTCGATATCAGGATCAAGCGCACCGCTCATGCCGTTACACGTGGTACAGGCAAAACCGACCACATCAAAGCCGATTTCTTGTAGCTCAGGCATCAGGCCTGCTTCTTCTAGGTACATTTTTACGGTTTTTGAGCCAGGGGCTAAGGATGACTTCACCCACGGCTTGCGCAATAAGCCTTTGGCATTGGCGTTACGGGCGACGAGGCCTGCGGCAACCATGTTGCGTGGGTTTGAGGTGTTGGTACAGCTGGTAATAGCAGCAATAATAACCGCGCCATCTGGCATAAGCCCGTCTTTTGGTTCAGGCAGTTTTTCATCAGCACCATGCGCAATACCTTTGGCAACCAAATCTGTGGTAGAGACACGGGCATGCGGGCGTGAAGGCCCTGCCATGTTGCGCACGACCGATGACAAGTCAAACTCAAGTACGCGTGCGTACTCAGCGTTTTCCATGCCATCAGCCCATAGGCCTGTCTGCTTGGCATATTGCTCAACCAATTTAATTTGATCTTCACTACGACCCGTCAGACGTAAATAGTCGATGGTTTGCTCATCGATATAAAACATGGCCGCCGTTGCGCCATATTCAGGCGTCATATTAGAGATAGAGGCACGGTCGCCTACTGTCAGCTGGCGCGCGCCTTCACCGAAGAATTCAATATAAGTAGAGACCACGCCTGCATCGCGCAAAAACTCGGTCATGGCAAGCACCAAATCCGTGCCCGTAATGCCTTTTTGCAATTTGCCCGTTAATTTGACGCCAACGTAATCTGGCAAGCGCATATACGATGGGTTGCCGAGCATGACGCTTTCGGCCTCAAGTCCGCCCACACCGATTGAGATAACGCCTAACGCATCGACCATTGGTGTGTGGCTGTCCGTACCGACCAAAGTATCAGCAAAAGCAACTTCTTCACCGGCTTTGTTCTGTACGACCTGTACGACAGGTGACATTTTCTCTAGGTTGATCTGATGCATGATGCCGTTACCAGGTGGTACGACATTGACGTTATCAAAGGCATACTGACACCAGTTGATAAAATGAAAGCGGTCATCGTTACGGCGCTCTTCGATGGCACGGTTTTTTTCAAACGCGTCTTCTTCAAAACCGCCGTGCTCAACGGCCAATGAGTGATCTACGATCAGCTGGGTCGGCACAATTGGATTTACTTTAGAGGGATCACCGCCTTGCTCAGCGATGGCATCACGTAAGCCGGCCAAATCAACAAAGGCCGTCTGACCCAAGATATCATGACAAACGACGCGCGCCGGATACCAAGGAAAATCAAGGTCTTGCTTGCGGTCGATATGCTGCTTTAGGGCAGCTGTTAAGTCTTCTGGCGGGCAACGACGAACCAAGTTTTCGCACAGTACTTTTGAGCAGAACGGTAGCTTGTCATAGGCGCCCGCTTCAATACTCTCGACAGCAGCGCGTGTGTCAAAATAATAAAGATCCGTTCCCGGAAGTGGCTTTTTGAATGAGTCATTCATGGGTTGTACGAGGGCGTTGTCCATAAGTCACCTTTGGCTGTTGGCTGATTTGAATTAATACTCGAGTGTCAAACATTACAATGACGTAAAAGCGTTATGTTTTAGCAAAACCCGCTATGTCACCATTCAAACTAGTAGGCTTTGCTAAAAAATATCATGGGAAATTAGAAAGACGCGGTTGCAAAGTTATATGAATAAGGTTACCTAAAAAGGATGAGCGTGTGACGATCCAGCCTAAACCTTGATGCAGGCGAGCAAGGCTGGGTCGTCATACGTCTATCAGCCAGCACCATCGCTAGCCGATAGTGACAAATCTAACGCGCACTCATATCTGGCACAGGACGCAACTCTTCGCCAGTATATTCGGCACTTGGGCGAATGATACGGTTATTGGCACGTTGCTCAAACACGTGTGCCGCCCAGCCTGTTAAGCGTGAACAGACAAAGATTGGGGTAAATAGCTTGGTTGGGATACCCATAAAGTGATAAGCAGACGCATGGAAAAAGTCAGCATTACAGAACAGTTTTTTCTCGCGCCACATCACTTCTTCACAGCGTACTGATACAGGGTATAACACCTCGTCACCAACGTCAGCGGCCAGTTTTTCAGCCCATCCTTTAATCACCACATTACGCGGATCTGATTCGCTATAAATGGCATGCCCAAAGCCCATAATTTTATCTTTACGCGCCAGCATGCCCATCATCTCTGCTTCGGCTTCATCAGGTGAACTGAAACCTTCGATCATGTCCATGGCTGCTTCATTGGCACCGCCATGCAGCGGGCCTCGTAGTGAGCCAATCGCGCCGGTAATGCAAGAATGAATGTCAGATAGGGTAGAGGCACACACGCGCGCGGTAAAGGTTGAGGCGTTAAACTCGTGCTCTGCATACAAAATGAGTGAAACGTTCATGACTTTTTCATGGAGCTCATTTGGTTTTTCACCTTTGAGCAGATGCAAGAAGTGTCCGCCAATGGTGTCATCATCAGTGTCAGTCTCGATACGTACGTTGTCGTGACTAAAGCGATACCAGTAGTTAATGATCGATGGGAACGCTGCCAGCATACGGTCAGTTTGATCATTTTGCTGAGAAAAGTCAGTTTCAGTCTCAAGGTTGCCAAGCATTGAGCAGCCAGTACGCAGCACATCCATTGGATGGGCGCTGGCAGGAATGCGCTCAAGCACGTCTTTCAGCGCTTGCGGTAGGCCGCGCAGTTTTTTTAGCTTGGCTTGATAAGCGTCTAATTCACTTTGCGTTGGTAAGTTGCCATAAAGCAGCAAATACGCGACTTCCTCAAAAATACATTTGTCCGCCAGCTCTGATACGTCATAGCCACGATAGGTCAATCCAGAGCCTGATTTACCCACGGTAGATAGGGCGGTCTTGCCAGCGACTTGACCACGAAGACCTGCGCCTGACAATACTTTTGCTGATTGGTTTTGTGCTGCCATGTTTCCATTCCTTTTGTTGGTAGCTTTTTAACGGGTTATTACAATGGACTAAAAAACAGTGTCACTTAACATTGTCACTTAAAAAACGCTGCTTATGATCATTTATTATCGGCAAACAGCTTGTCTAGTGTTTGCTCAAACTCATGGTAGTTTAAGAAATCATACAGCTCCATACGGGTCTGCATGGTATCGACGACTTGTTGTTGCGTGCCATCCTTCAACAGATGCTGATAAACGTTTAAAGCCGCTTTATTCATCGCACGGAACGCTGATAGGGGGTACAACACCATCTCGACCCCCACACTGTATAGCTGGTCAGTGGTATATAGATCAGTCTGACCAAACTCTGTCATGTTTGCGAGTACTGGGATGTCGAGTACGTCCGTAAACTTACGATACATCTCAATATCGGTCAACGCCTCAGCAAAGATCATATCAGCACCAGCATCGGCAAAGGCCACCGCACGCTCAACAGCCGCATCCAGCCCTTCGACAGACAGCGCATCCGTACGTGCCATCACCACAAAATCAGGGTCAGTTTTGGCGTCTAATGCGGCCTTTAGGCGATCCACCATCTCTGAGATACTGACGATTTCTTTATTTGGGCGATGACCACAGCGCTTTTGCGCCACTTGGTCTTCGATATGTACCGCCGCCACGCCCGCTTTTTCCATCTTTTTGATGGTTTGAGCGATATTGAACGCACCACCAAAACCCGTATCGATATCAACCAACAAGGGCGTATCGACGGCATCGGTGATTCGGCGGGCATCTTCTAGGACGTTATCAAGGCTGGTCATACCAAGATCAGGCAGGCCAAATGACGCATTTGCCACGCCAGCACCCGAGAGATACAACGCCTTATGACCGACTTGGGTCGCCATCATCGCAGTATAAGCATTAATGGCACCAGCGATTTGTAGGGGTTGGTTGTTGTCGTTTTTTTGGGTCAGGGCACTGCGAAAGCGGGCGCCTGCTGAAGGTAATGTCATGTCTTAATCCTTACATGGAGGGGTGATTATTCTCATTATTGGGATTGATTATACCCAATTATCGATGACGGCAAAGCGATGTTTTCTTAGTATTGATTAATCTATTTTAATAATTAATTTAATTAAAATAATACTATTTATTTATCAAATAGCATTATCCAAAATACAGTGATTCATATAAAGCACTATTCGTATTACTAAAACGCCAGAATTTTTTACTACCAAATTTTTACATTTAGTTACAAATAGGAAGACGTATTGATTGAATGCTCAAAGTTCTCAGGCAGAAAAAAGCCCTTATAGCGAGGCTAAAAGGGCTTTTTGTCTAAGGTCAAATATCTAGATTGCTTGTCTTAGCCAAACAAACCGGCAAGATTGGCCAAAAACAGGAGCGCAAAACCTGCCAAGAAAATCAAACCGGCAATCGACAACGCATTCATGCCAAAGGATAGCTTTTTATGTTTGGTGACCAGTGAATAGTTTAACCAACCAAAGATAGGGGCCGAAACAAACGCTGATATCATCGCAAACTTGAGCATTGCACCTAATTGGCCAGTAAAGAAGGTGATAATAACCAACCCGCCACCGATGGCATAAGTCGTCCAAAAGGCAATTTGTTTTTTGTTGATCTCCTTCTCGCCTTTGAGCAAACGCCAGCACTCAGCGTTGGCACGGCCATAACCATCAGCACAGGTGATCGTGGTGCCAAACATACACATAAAGGCGACGAAGGCGACCAGCAGTTTGGACCATTCACCGATGGTCGCCGTATACATGTTGATCAACTGGTTGATATAAGCGCCGCCAACCAGCTCAATTTCTTGCCCTGAGCCATATTGGACAAACACGCCTAAAGATAAGAAAAACAACGCCAAAATCGCTGAGACAGTGTAACCCACATTAAAATCAAGCAAACCTTGGCGGTGCGTGGTGTGATCGGCTTTGACTTTGGCAGACGTCCACATAGACGTAATCGCAGCAAATTCAAGGGGCGCTGGCATCCAGCCCATCAGAGCCACGATAAACCCTAAAGTCGCTAGGTTCCAAGGCGAAACAACGACAAAATCAGCAGCCATCACCGTCGGCTTGCCCGCAGCAATAATAACGGCGGCAACCGTCGCTGTCGTCAGAGCAATCATAATCCATTTGGTCACGCCATCAAGCAGCTTGTAATGTCCAGCAATCAAAAAGAACCACGACACGGCAACGATGATGACAGACAAAGCCATCGTTGATAGACCCAAGGAAGCTGGCAGCATAAAGCCCAATATCACCGCAGCGATCAGCGATACCGCGCCCGTACTGATCACGGCTGAAAGTATGGATAGAATAAAATATATCCAAAGATATACCTTGGAGCGTTTGGCGTAACCAGCGATTAAACTTTCGCCTGTATCGTAAACATAGTCGGTGGCAAATCGAAAAAATGGATACTTAAAAACGTTGGCTAAAACAATCATAATAGCCAACTGCCACCCATATATGGCACCAGCCTGTGTGGATGAAATCAAATGCGAGCCACCAATAGCTGCCGTCGCCATCAAAATACCGGGACCAAAGATGCGCCAACTAAAGCCTTCCTGGCTGGCAGCGCTATCAAGGTTGTGTGTTCGTTGTGCAGTCATAAATACCTCAAATTATAGCAAGCGACACCCTATCACTGTCCTGTGATAGGGTGCCTGCAACTAGAACAGTAATAAGAAAGAGAGAATTAAAAAACAAAAAGAAACATCTAGCAGCGACTTTAGCACACCTATAATGATACGAGATAATGATTATTTTCATTAATAAGACAAACGAAAGGTTACATATAGCGTCTATTGTTTAATTTTTCTTTACTAATTATAGTTATGATAAGAGTACATGGACAATAACCGCGTATTTCAAGACCCTCTTTATTTATTAGGTAAACTGCTGACGTCGATAGGTGATACCGCGCTGCTCATAAACATGATAAATCGCGGTCAGCAAATCGGGTATGTTTGGATGAACAAAATCTTTGAGGGTATGTAAATAGATAGGGGAGGTAACGTTTTCATGCACCAAACGTTGATAGCTGATTTGTTCGGTACGCACCGTTTGTAGGCTGGCAGGGACAAGCGTAATCCCTTCACCCGCAGCCACTAAGCCTAGGGCTACTTGTAAGTCACTCACCGTCGTGGTTATAAAGGGTGAAATACCGTATTGTGCAAACAAGTGCAGCAAAGGCTCGGTAATCGGCTGGCTAAGCACGGCCTGCTCGTTGTTGGCACGGCTGGTTTTTGTACCAGGAGTGAGGGCTGAGAGATTACCTTTGGTTGACTTCGGTTTTGTGACGGTGGTTGATATCGGCAAGTGGGTTTGATGGTACAAAATCAGGCGGTTATTTGCCAAGTCTATCAAGCGCTGTTCACGTACGTGGGCTAACGCATGCGCTTTGGGCAGGGCCACCACATAACGCTCATGGCGCAGTAGTATTTGCTGAATCCATGGATCTTGGTGAGCGAAGCGCCCAAAACCGATGTCAATGTCGCCAGATTTGAGCGCGTCCATTTGCTGATAGGAGCTAATATCTTTGAGATTGACTTCAATATCAGGGCTAGACTGCTTTAGCATGGCAATGACTTCAGGCAGCAAACCATAAAGCACAGAGGGGACAAAGCCGATGTTTAAGATAGGACTTGGTGCGGATAACCGCTGGGTCATGCTGGTGACAGTGTCAATCTCTGTCAAGATGGCGCTGATTTTATCGTAAAAGAATGCCCCAGCCTCGGTCAGATGCAATGGTCTGTGGTAACGGTCAATCAATTCCACACCCATATCTGTCTCGAGCTGTTTGAGCAAACGACTCAAGCTCGGTTGTGACAGTCCCGTTTGGGCTGCTGCCGCGCTAAAACTGCGCAAATTTGCGATGGCAATAAATGCATTAAGTTGTTTTAAGTCCATATTCTTAAACCTGTTAGCTATCTACTGTCTCTATTTTTTAGGGTAACGATCGTATGTTTTTAGATATAATTTACAGATATGAGATCGATCAAATAAATTGTGCTTGAAGATAGTGAGGCGAGCAACTATATTGTTTGCCATCGATATTGTTACATTTTAGCAAAAAATATAATAACTCTATTTTAGCCGTCATCTAATACCAGCAAAATCAACTGGTTTGGTAACCTTCTATGAGCGACAAAGAAAAAGATATTGCAACGGATTTTGAGGAAAAACTGGCGGAAATTGCCAGTAAAAAATCGCGTTATCGTAATCGAACCAAAAATAATATCTATGAACGCTTTATCAGTCGGGTTCACAGTGATGAGGACGGTGAAAAAGACAATAGCGACACTGACAATTTTTTTGCCGATGCGCCTTTCAGTACAAATAATCCTGAACCATTTGCCAATCAAGATAATGATAGAAAAGGGCAGTTTGACGCCACAGGTACAACCACTACAACAACAGACGTGACCTTTGATTTTTCAGATGAGTCTCCAGATCAAGACACGTTTAAATCAGAACCGCTAATAAAAAAAGAGACAAAATATACCGACAGCTCTTTAGACAACAGCGATTTAGATGACGATCTATTTAATATCAATTTTGATGATGATCTCAATCACACCAATCAAGCCACAGAACCAGCTTCGCCTATGTGTTCTGATACTGACGAAACCGCTCATAAACTTGATGATGACACTCACTTAGACACTCAAGATGTGCCAATACAACCCACTATTAAAGAAGTAGCGCCAGCACATGACAATGATAAGCTGGCGAGTCACAAAAAATCGCTGATTATGGGTATGGTAGTTGGTTCATTACTGATTGGTATTGTCGTCGCGATACTGATTTTTACAGGGGTGCTGTCACCTTCAGCGCAGAGCGACGCGCTCCATGCAGCTGAGACAAGTACGAATAATGAGGTAGCAACTGATCCTGTAGCCGTGGTTAGTACCGCTGCCCCAACTACGGTAGATAAGCCGCTGCTTGCTGATACCAGCCCTGATAGTCTCCCAACCGTTGAGCCACAACACAACAGCTTAACGAATGATGACCCTCAAGGAGCGGTCAATAATAGTACGGCTGCAACACCAGCAGCCATCGACAATGGCCTAGATAACTTAGATAGCTTAGATCAATCAGAGACTCAGCCCGCCATCACGTACGAGGACTTTAGAGAAGAGTCGCAGACCACGTTATATCGTGAAACCAATGATTAGTACGCTAATCAATTATCCTAAGTCGAATGGCTTATCAGAACCTACGATAGCCAGCTGGCAGGTCACACTTTGAGGCTGTCATTACATAAAATGCACTAGACCTCTTTAGCAGAGCCTCGAAGACTATCTATATAGTCTGCCCACGCTTGCATCATTTTTACCCGACTATCGATCTCATCGAGTCTATTGTAAGCGCCGCCATGTGTGTCTTTGATTCTATGACCCAGCTGCAGCTCGGTGACGATGTCTGAATAACGCAGCTCTGGCTGCTCCATCAATAAGGTTTTGGCAGAAGCCCGAAAGCCATGCGCGCACTGCACATCTTTGTAGCCAAGCCGATGAAACACCTGCACCAGCGCCGCTTTGCTAATATAAGCATTGTTTGAGGCGCGCGCCGATGCAAAGACGTATTCCTGATGACCGCTGATGGATTGAAGGTGTCGTAAGCGCTCAATCACTTGCGTGGCTAAAGGCACCACTAAGTGCGAAACCATATCATCACGACCTTCGCCTTTGGTAGGGGAGAACGCCCATAGGCTGCTGTCCCAATCAATATCCTGCCAGCGCATCGAGCGCAAATCGATACTACGAACAAACACATAAGGCAGTAAATTCATGGCCTCTAGTGTCATCTTGCTTGCGCCTTTGAAGTCAGACATGTCCTTTAACAGAGTCGCGAATTGATCTGGCTTGGTAATGGCTGGCAAGTGATTGCCGGAATTGGCAGGTGCCAGCTCACCGCGCGTATCAATCGCCACATTTCTATCACACAATCCTCGCGCGACAGCAAATGAGAATACTTTCTCGGTATATAGCCGAGTACTGGCGCCAACAAAGGCTGCTTGGTTTTTATTGTTTTGAATTGCCTCGCAGACGCTTAATATCATCTCGCTGGTGATATCGTTCATTCTCAGGTCGCCAATCTCTTGGCACATGTATCCTAGACACAAATCCCAAAATTTGAGGGTCGACTCACTAAACGCAGATTTTTTAGATTTTCTGTGATGACCTGCGGTCTTATGATCCCGCCACGCTTGTGCAATTTCAGAAAACGTGGCGTTTTTTAGGTGCGCATATTTATTCACTTGCTCTTTTTGCTGAATCGCTTTGGGGTCAGATCCTTTAGCAACCGTAGCAAGTATGGTCTCTGCTTGATACTTAACCTCAGACAAACTGATGTCATCCACCTTACCAAGCATCATTCGCGGTCGTTTGCCGCCAATATGCGGATGCGCATACCGTAGGTAGTATTCTTTTTTGCCATTTGGAGAGATACGAATGCTTAATCCAGACACGCCTGAAACACTGACCGAATAGTCTTTATCTCGGCATTCAAGCTTACTAATGTCATATGCAGTATCGACAGCCATGATATGTACCCGTAACCATCATAAATGGTGATAAATAAGGAGAGCGAAGATTATTGTCTCTTTGCTAATTATGCGTAAATTGAGAAGATGCTTTGCACAGATCTTATTACTTATTAAAAAGTGTCTTTTAAAAAATACATAGAATTTTTTGGACACCAAGGTGGACACCTAAATTATAGATTATTTGATTGAAAGCTTTTAATCGTAGGTTTTATAAGAAATATTATCCCCAAGTGAACCTTGGGGATAATTGTACCACAATGAATGAATAGGAAGTAGATTGCGTGTTCAATAGGCTATATCTTGGATTAAACAGGATTTTAACGGCTTTTGTATTCAGATAATTTGGGTTCTTATCGTCTGCATGCTTTATAGGGCAATAGATTTAAGGTGTATTTTATAAGATTTATGCTCGCGTACGTGCATAGAATTGATGAATCAGGGTGATACTAGGGTTCTGTGCAAATTTGGAAGGCATTACTTTAGGGTCTAATTTTGATATAGTCGGTTAGTCGCGTGATCGAATAAACTGCTCTTGACCATTCTAGATTAAGTGCTATGACAGTAAATTTTTTATCTATCAATAGCACTTGATCTAAGAGTTTAAATAGAGCCACGCTGTACTTAAGTAGTTGCTAACTCTTTATGCGTTATATATCTATTACTTAGAGGGTCCCACAATGGATTAGCTTCAAAAACATTGTAATTTACTATTTGGCTTATAGATTCGATTTTAAGCTTCCTTGGGTCTTCAGGTAATTGCAATATCCTCGGTAGACGAGTGATACCTAGTTTTCCATCTGCTAACGCATAATGTCTATAATTTCTATCTATTATTTCATCGCATTCTAATTCTACATAGACCATGCCTTGTTCTTGAATTTTAGCCATACGAACTATAGATGTAAAAACATCTTTTTTAAGAAGTAACTTCTCTTTATTAATATCCTTTAGCGTGTAATTAGGCTTTCTTCCCAACGCTATTTTTTCCCAAAAGCTTCCATTATTTTTAACTTGGGAGTAATTATCAAGATTTTCTTTTAAGTCTCTAAGTTCTTTCATAGATACTTTAGTCGCATTTATTTTTTCTTGAACCTTCAGGAGTGGTGTAGTCATAGCATCGGTGCGCTCCTCTATACTTAAATCTTGCGAGAGAATAAAACCATAAGATTTCGTCAGCAACTTTCTTAGCGCCATTAATTTAATTAACAAAATCCCACTACTGTTGATATTACTGACCAAAGGTTGCAGTCTAAAATCGTGAACGCTTTCTATCATCTGTTTGATTAATTTATCTAAGTGATAAAATAGGTAGCCTTGATCCACTTTGTTATGAAGTGTGGCTTGAATTCTGGGTAGTTTTTGAAGTATTAATATAGAAACTTGCTTTTCATAATTTAACATACGCTCATTCACAACAGCGTCTGTAGAAGCGCCAGTTTGTTCTAAACGTTCTTTTAGTAAGGGTTTTAAGTACTTACTTTTCAAAAACTTGATTTCTTTAATAAAACTAAGAAGTGTATCTGGAGTCCCGAGATCCAGTGTATAAAAGCGACTCATAGCATAAGCCACACTAGATAGATACTCTGAATTTTGCATCTCATTTTTTTTGATAACAACATGGGTCAGATAAGTGTATTTCTCCGATCCACTAGTTTCTTCATGAAGAAAGCGCCGAAATGAATAAGGGTTCTTTCCAGATACATCTGAATTTCCAACTAAAAACCAATAATCTTGTCCTTCTACAACAAAAAACTTTCTACTTTTTCCCTCATTTCTAATGAAAGTAGGTACATCAGTAAGATCTTGAAAATCTAGATCTGTAGAATCCCACCGGCGGAAATCTTGCCCTTGTATTTTTTGCTTGATAAAGACCTCCTTTAAGTAAGATTTAACTATAGAAGAATCAAGTTTTCGAAGCCCAGGAGAAACTTTCAACTCAACAGTATCTAACCATTGTGCTAAGTCATATAAAAAAGCGACACGTATATTTTTTATATTCTCATGTTCATTTTGTAGATTAAGGTGGTCCAGACAACGAAATATTGCTTCGATTTCATCAGCAAGTTTTGAAGCATCATAACACGTAGAACGTGAAGCAATAATGTTAGACATATTCGTTACTAGAGCTAATAGATCAGGCTCCTGAACATGGGTGCTAGCCATGACTTCTCTTAACGTAATAGGACGCCTATGGGCTAAATTTCTATCAGCATCAAGATAAATACCTCGAGGCACAAGTAGATGGTTGTAGATACTGGCAACACTCTCTCGATCTAATTCAGGTAGCATAGATTGAAGCACTTCAGGCCAATCCGAGCTTAGATTAGGATCCAAAGATTTTAATTTATAAAGCTGATAGTCAGAAAGATCATAAATATTCATTAGAATTTTCCATGTGAAAACCGTAATTCATAGAGAGTAGGTTAACCAAATATGTCTCTTATACTTCAAGAGGCCTGATAGGAGAAATGTTAACTTAAGAAATCCATCAAACACTTTAATTAAACTAATAAATTGAGCAAGCCGAATATTTTGCAAACAATAGCCCACATTGTCAATCTAAGAAACGTAACGTACAGTAAAGGAAACAATAGTTTAAGAAAAATATATACCCAGGAACATAGAAGCACTGTGATTTAAGGAGCGTTTACCCGATACAAAAAACATGGGCTTATCTGCTATCACTTTTCACTAAACCTATTAAAAAGGCCATTATCTGATTACAGTGGCTTTGATTTTTGAATAAGAGAGCAGCTCTGAAAACATCATATTCACATTCTGAGCGTGTTTAAGTACTGATTTAATTGGGGTCAAATACTCCCTCAATACTCTCTAATCGCAGAATACGCCCAATGGCGAACGGCATCGAACAGGGTGCAGTTTCCACCTAGTCCGTATTCTTTTTCTTTGTCTGTCAAAGATCTGAGATCAAAAGATTCAGCCAGATAGTTCAGCTCATAGACTTCTTTTTTCCATACATCAGTTCACCAATGATCGTGCCTCGGACTGTTGGTACTGTAGTAGGTATTTTTGATCAAAATATCCCTGTGTATGACATTGAATTCACTTGGCTGTAGCGCCAGCACGTCAACTCCTTTGAAGGGAGTTTCTAAGATAAACCCTAAATTTTACACGGCTTAGTTTTTAGCGCTCTCTACCCAAGAAAACTCTTCCATAATGCGCATCCATTGATCGTCTAATTTCGCTGTTAGCAACAACGGCTCACCAGTGACCGGATGGCTGAGCGCTAAAGTCTGAGCATGTAGCAGCATACGCGCGCAGTCATATTGAGTACGAAAAAATCGATTGTGCCGTCCATCGCCGTGGCTGGTATCACCCACGATGTGATGGAATAAGTGTCTCATGTGCCGACGTAGCTGATGCTTGCGCCCGGTCTCGGGGGTTAAGCGCATTAGACTATAGCGGGTAGTATCATGCTTTTTTGACACTGCAAATGGCAGCTCAATCTGTGCCAAACGTCGCCAATGGGTCACTGCCTCTTGAGCGGGTTTGTCTAAATTGGCGAATTTATCGGCAATGGCATCGGGCTTAAAACTCAACGCATAATCAACGGTGCCTTGCTCTGGCATAAAGCCGCGCACCACAGCTAAATACTGCTTGGTTACCTTGTGTTCAGTAAAAGCCTCGGTAAGGCTGCGCGCCACAGCAGAGCTCTTGGCAAACAACAATACGCCTGATGTAGGTTTGTCTAACCGATGTACCGGGAATACATGGCAACCTACCGCATCACGGGTGAGTTGCATGGCAAAGCGTGTCTCGCCTTTGTCCAGCCAACTGCGATGCACCAAGAGACCAGCCTCTTTATTAATCGCTACCAAAAATTCATCCTCATAGATGATTTCTACTTGGTTAGCGATACCGCTTTCGATATCCATGTTTTCCGTATCCATACTTTAAATATGGATATTATATATCTGCTGGCTTTTATATGTGTCTTTTTTATTGCGCCTGTCGTGGCATAATAAATTTGCACTATGTTTTTAGAGAAAAAAACCTGTACACAAATGAAAGATGAGTAGAGTCAACCATATGTAAGTAAGGCTGACGATCGTAAATAAATTTCCAAAGACTGCTTCTTGTTTTCATAACGGATGTCATGGTAAATAACTTTAGTCGTTTTTGTTAGGTTAATTTACTAATGACACGCTATCTTCTATTACCAGCAAGCAAATAAAAAAGCAGATATCATCGATATCTGCTTTTTTTATTTCAAACTGTTCTTTAACTAACAATTAACCCTGAGGCGTGATTAAGTACTTTTCACCAGTCGCTTGTTTGCCATAAGCTTTGATAGACTCTAATTGTAGCGCTTCTTCTAGCGTGACTTCATGCGTATAGCTGCTAGCAAATGTGGTGGTGATTTCTTCTGCAACCCGCTTACGCATTGACTTGACCGTCTCATTACCCAATTTTCCAAGAGCATTGAACAATAAAAACCCATTCACGCCCCAAGCAAAACCGAAGTTACGATTGATGGTGATCGGGCCACGGTCTAATGCGCCATAAATATATGCTTGTTTGAACGTGTTTGAGCCATAAACGTTGTATTCTTCCACATCACGGGTAATGGCCGCTTCCATGCAGTTTAGGATGTCGCTGGTTAATTTTCCGCCACCAACGGGATCAAACGAGATGGTAGCACCTGTCTCGACAATTGCTGCGGTTAAGTCCGCTGTGAACGACTCGCTGCTTGAGTTGACCACATATTTTGCGCCCATATCACGCAACAGTTTTTCTTGCGCTTCTTTACGAACGATGTTGATCAGATCAATCCCATCAGCCATACAGAGGCGATTGAGCATTTGACCAAGGCTAGACGCCGCTGCCGCATGAATGATGGCTTTATGGCCTTCAGCGCGCATGGTTTCGACCATCGCAAGTGAGGTGAGGGGATTTACAAACGATGAGGCCGCCTCCATAGCCGTGGTGCCTTCTGTCATTTCTAGGCAGCTTTTGACATGGACACAGTGATACTTACGATACGTACCGCCGCCAATCACAGCCACCACTTTACCCATCAAAGCTTGCGCTGCTGGCGAAGAACCTGCTGCGACAACCGTACCTGCGCCTTCGTTGCCCACAGGCGTGTCTTTATTCACCCGTGTTTTTAGGGCTGGCATGAATTTCGCGGGTACATCAGCGGTAATGACAGGGCTGTCATCGGTGCCCGACTGTACGGCAGTTGACATGTCAGCAGCGCTAAACATGACCCCAAAGTCAGAGGGGTTCAATGGTGCCGCTTCGATGCGCACAACCACTTCATCGGCACCGGGCTGCGGCATGTCGATATCTTTTAAAGACAAGGTGAGTTTGTTGTCGTCACTGATGGTTGAAACCAGTTGCTTATTTTTATCGGTCATAATTTTGCTCCTGCATTATTAATATTTATTTTAAATAATCTTATTTAGGCTGCGCCGCCTGTATCTGGGCTTTCACGTGTGTCATAAATTCAGGCATATTGGCCAAGCGGTCTGCTTCTATTTTTTGAGCAATGTCAGATTGGCGCATGGTGTCACTCCATTCTTTCATACCCGGTATCTCTGCCAACACGTCCCAGTCAAGCTGGGTTGAGGCGCAGGCTTTAACCACGACGTTTACATAGTGCATATAGATGTCCGCCATCGTGAACTCTTTACCGGCAATCCACGGCGAAAACTGGCATAAGCGATTGAGAGCAGGGATGCCGCGTGTGAGTACTTGACGTACTTCTTCTTTGACGGCGTCAGGGGCGTTGGTGCCTGAAAACACATAAGGAATGAGGCGGCGGCTTGGCAATTCAAAATACAGCTCTGCTATCTTCATGATTTGCCGCACAATTGCACGCTCTGTAGCAGATTTAGGATATAGCGGTATGGCAGGGTAGGTCTCTTCTATAAAGTCACAAATGACGCTCGACTCCGAGAGCGTCATACCTTCATCCGTTGTGATAGCAGGCACTTTACCGACTGGGTTGATGGACAGCAGCGCATCGCTACCAGCATAAATAAGGTTTTCTTGAAAGGGCAACGCTTTGTACAACAGAGCGTGTTTCACTATATTGTAGTAGTTGCTTGCGGGGAAACCGTGCAAAGTAATCATAAATTATTTTTCTATTATTGATGGATGGGTTTTTTAGGATTAACGTTAAATCTGACTAGGGCGTGTCCCTAATTGGCAAA
>NZ_DFBY01000015.1:0-12201 GCF_002366815.1 Psychrobacter sp. UBA3068
GCTTGCCGATAAAGCTTATGATGCCGATGCCCGTGTCATTGAACCGATTAAAGCAGTACAAGGCCATGCAGTCATACCATCTAAGTGTCATCGGCTGCAGCCAAGAGGCTTCGATAAAGAGCTCTATCAAGCACGGCATCTGATCGAGAACTTCTTTGCCAAGATCAAGCAGTACCGTGCGATTGCCACTCGTTATGATAAGTTAGCCAGTCATTTCCTCAGTGCGATTCATCTGGTTTCTTGCGTGGTCTGGCTTAATTGATGACACGCCCTAGGACACATCCAACGTTGACGCTGTATCCGTCTCGGTCTTTGTTTGTCCGAGCATTTGCACACGCTGATCGCTGAACATATCCATGTCAGGCGCAAGTGTACGCATAAAGCGATCAAAATAGAGCATCTGCTTGGTCAACAAAGCAAAGTCACGGGGAAAGTGAATACCGTGACGCTTACCAACTTCGACAATCTCAAGCATCATTGTATTAAGCTCATCGGCTTGCTCTTTACTGTTAAAAGGGACACCGCTAGTAAAGGCTTTGTCTTCTGCCATGATATTTTTCATCATACGCTGCAAATCATCCCCCAACGCCACCACGTCAACCTGATTGCCACCATGAGTCATTTCCATATCGATCATATGGCGCGCCATCGCTTGATAATCACTGTCCTGCATCGCTTGCATCATACCCATACACGCGCGCCAGCTTTCTGCTTTTAACTTGCCAACGATACCAAAGTCCAAAAAGCCAATGCGACCATCAGTCAGTAGCATTAAGTTCCCAGCGTGTAAATCAGCGTGGAAACTATTGCACAGCATAAGACTGGCAAACCATGTATTTAAAGTATCTGCCATAACTTGCGCAGGATCCGTGCAGTACTGACGCATTAGCGACTCATCTACCATAGAGACGCCGTATAAGCGACTCATGGTCAGTACCCGCTTGGTCGTTAGCGCCTCGTATACTTTTGGGGCCTCCACACGGGTATTGCCTGATACCGCTAAAAACTGCTGAAAATCTCGAATATTCTGCGCCTCAGCGATAAAATCTGTCTCAGCAAGCATACGCAGACGGATCTCATCGATAATCGGCGCGATGCTGGCAAACTTCATCGATGGCATCACCAGCTCGAGTAACTTGGTGACACCGTGCAGGACGCCTAAATCCGTCTGCATGATGGTCTCGACACCAGGTTTTTGTACTTTTAGCACCACCTCATCACCATTGTGTAGACGTGCCGCATGAACTTGAGCGATAGAGGCTGATGCTAACGGTTCTGAGTCAATATGGGCGAACATCTCATCAAGCGTCAGACCATCAATCGCCAACTCGTCTGTTAATACTTGCTCAATATAAGCGTAAGACAATGGCGTGGTTTGATCCAAACAGCTCTGGAACGCGGTGACATAATCACGTGGAAACAGTGAGGGCGTACTAGCAATAAACTGACCAATTTTGATATATGTCGTACCTAACTGCTCAAACGTCTCTTTGAGTAGCATCGCGTCAGGCTTTTCACCTTTGGCGACTCTTAGCGCCGACAGACCAGCGACGCTTGCCGTCTGGCGAACACGATTCACAACATTAAAAGTGTGCTTTAATAAATGCGGACGATGAATTTTCATAAAAAACAACTATGGTAATAAAAAGAAGGTGAAAGGACAGGCAAGCATGCGTTAAACAGGCAGTGTTCAATAAAGATTAGTGACTGCTACAGACAGGACACTCTGGGTCTTTGCGATAACCCATCAGCCGTTGCTGCATCTGCTTACCATCCCATAGTAGCAGCTTGTTTGTCAGTGGATTTTTGGTTAATCCCAAGTATTGCAAGGCGGCATTGGACTGTAGGTTGCCCATAATAGCCGTGGTACTGGCAAGCACGCCTGAATTGGCGCAAGTACGCTCATCATTTGCTTCATCAAGTACCACCGAACCAAACACACAGTGATAACAGCCCGTATTTAGATGCGGTTCAAACAACGCTAACTGCCCTTGCATTGCAATCGCTGAAGCCGATAATAGCGGAATTTGATAGCGCACACTGATGCGATTGATAATATCACGCGTGGCAAAATTGTCCGTACAGTCTAAGAGTAAATCAGGCTTACCCCCTGCCATATCGAGCAACTCATAAGCGTTGTCTTCATTCAATCGTGCCACCGTACCGCGCGCCGTTATCAATGGATTGATACGCTTTAGCATGATCGCCGCGGCCTGTGCTTTGGGTTGACCGATATCTTCGGGCAAAAATAGCGTTTGCCGCTGTAAATTACTCGCCTCAATCACATCATCATCAATCAGATGAACCTGCCCCAGTCCTGCTCGCACCAAGGTCTCAGAAGCGGGACAACCCAGTCCACCTGCACCAATGATTACCACTCGCGCAGACTTCAATCTTAGCTGAGCATCAATATCCCAGCCATCAAGCAATATTTGCCGCGCATAACGCAGCAACTCTTCATCTAATAACTGCCCTGTCTCGAGTGAGTGCGTCATACTTATTTGAAACCTATGATTAAACAACTTTATTATGATAAAAACTGACTACTGATTAAACGAGACTATCAACTAAAAAAACCTTCAACGATGATCGTTATTATTAAAGCGATGATTGTCAGCTATCTGCTTATTGATTGACTCTGGCCAAGTGTCACGCGATCATTACCGCCATAATCTTGCACCGTCTTGACGGACTCAAAGCCATTATCCAAAAACATGTGACGGACAGCAGCGCCTTGGTCGAAACCGTGCTCAATCGCTAGCAGCCCCCCTACACGTAAATAAGGTAATGCTTGCTCTACGATATGTTCGATATCAGCCAAACCCTGCTTGGGCGCACTTAGCGCACTGATAGGTTCGGCTTTTAGCTGTGCTAAATGCGCGTCTGCCTCATCGATGTAAGGGGGATTGGAGACGATGACATCGAATGAATTTTTCTCATACATAAAAAGCTCGTTATACCAGCTGCTTTGTATGAATTCAATGTTGGCGACATCATTGACAACGGCATTATGCCGCGCAACGTTAAGCGCTTCTTGCGATAAATCAACCGCCACCACTTGCCAGTTGGCATGCTTCAACTCATGCGCAAGACTGATGGCAATACAACCTGAGCCCGTGCCTAAATCAAGTAGTTGTTTCTTACTGGTACACGTTGGCTGAGTACTTATCCAGCCTAATACTTGCTCGACCAATACTTCCGTATCAGGCCGAGGGATCAGCGTATGCTCATTGACAGTAAAGTTAAGGGACCAAAACGCTTGCTGACCCGTTAAATAGGCTAGTGGCGTCCCTTGCTGCATTTTAACCACACCCGCATTGAACTGCATAAGCTCACTACTCGTCAGCTCATAGCCTTCATCAGTGAGTAAAAACAGCGCAGGTTTATGAATGACATGGAGTAACCAATCCGTTAGCCAAAACGACGGTAACTGATTATCCGTGTCGCCACTCGTCAGTTGCTGAATGTGCTGCTTTATTTGACGAATGGTTACTGTGGTCATAAATTACTCTTAAAAATATTGTAGGTGATAAAAAACTAACGTACTACTGAGTCCCTCCGCTACTCTGATGCGCGTGGTGGCTCTTTGGTATCTGTCAAGTTCGGATTGGCCTTGGCAAGTTTATTGGTGACGTCGTTGCCACCGTCATCATTGCCATCATTATCTCCGTAGATATCATCGTTGTCACCAATGACGATATGTTTATCAACCAGATAAATCAGCACCAAAATTGGAATACCGATGGCAAAGGTGAAAATAAAGAAGAATGGATAACCCATATTATCAACAATAGTACCTGAATAACCGCCCAATACTTTCGGCAGTAAGGTCATAAGCGATGAAAAGATGGCGTACTGTACCGCCGTAAAACGAATAGACGTCAGTGCGGATAAGAAGGCGATAAAGACCGCACTGGCCAATCCTGCCGCTAAATTATCAAAAATCACCGCCATGTACATCACAGGCAAGCTGCCTTGATGATAAGTCAACAGCACAAACAATAAGTTGGTCACACAGGCCAAAATCGCGCCGACCATCATCGCTTGCATCATGCGCAGCTTTTGCGCCATGAGGCCACCTAAAAAGCCACCGGCAATCACCATAACGACCCCAACCAACTTCACAGCGTTGGCAATATCTGTTTTAGTAAAGCCCATATCAAGATAAAAAACGTTGGAGATCACGCCAGCGACGATATCAGATATGCGGTAGAGTCCAATCAGCGCCAGTAGTAACAGGGCTTTTTTGCCGTAACGACGAAAAAAATCTGCAATAGGCTCGATCCACGTCGCTCTTGCTACCTCTTCTTTGACCACCCCGACTTTTACTAGTGCATAACCAATGACTAACGCGGTCGTCAAACTCAACGCCAAATGCACCATTTCAATTAAAAAGCCCCATAGCGCGCTCTCAGTGTCAGGCAGTATGGCCCCAACATTGGCAAACACCATGACAAAACCAATCACTGATAAAGCAAAGACCAAAACCAAACGCGTGTAGTCTGATGTCTGGCGCGGCACACGTACCTGCTCACTCACCGGCTCATGAATGAGGAGCGTAGTGACCACACCAATCCCCATAACACCCGCCATAATCCAGTAGGTATTACGCCACGCCTCATAGCTATAAAGTGCTTCTGTCGAGCCAAAATAGTCTGCTAAGTACAAAGCGCCTGCACCCGCAACAATCATGCCCAAGCGATAGCCCGCCGTATACATCGCCGATAGTACAGATTGCAGACTTGGCGGCGCAAGCTCGATACGGTACGCATCAATGACGATGTCTTGCGTGGCAGAAGAAAAACCAAGCAGGACGGCACCAACTGCCATCCAAACCAGACTGCTTTCATCGACTGGATTGACACTGGCCATCAGACAAATGGCCAGAATAATCAGTAATTGAGCGACCAATATCCAGCTGCGGCGACGACCCAATAATTTGGTTAATATAGGCAGCGGTACCGCATCGACCAGCGGCGCCCAAATAAATTTGAACGAGTAACCCAAAGCGGCCCAGCTAAACATAGTCACGACGCTGCGATCGATACCTGCTTCACGAAGCCATAGTGACAAACTTGAAAAAATAAGCAGAATTGGAATGCCAGCAACAAAGCCCAAAAACAACATGATAATAGCGCGGCGATCGAGATACGCTTTCGCCGCCTCACCCCATGATTTTTTGGCAACGGTTTGGTTGGGTGGTACAGATTTGACAGCAGACATAATCACTCACTAACACTTGGGACAAAGAACACAACTGCGCACAATTTTTATCAATCATTTTTATCAGATGTCGACCATGAGGATCGATAAAAATTGCTTAACGTTGCACAAATACGGCCGTTACAACAAAATTCAATTATGGTACTTGAGAACGCCTACCTTGACTAGATGTTTTTGCATTAACTGACTGATTGCAAGGTTTAGGGAGGGCTTATTTTTCATAGGGTAACGCAGATGACGCTAGCTTTTCATTAAGGTTACATTGACCGATGTTTTCCTTTCTATCTTCTCTCATTAAAGATGGCTAGCAATTCACTACTTTACGTGTAATATATAAGTATAGGTGACAGTAGCGCCAGATCATTTAGCGATAGCGAATAAGGACGTTGATAGCGCATTGATAATTTAAAATGTTAAGATTTTTCACGATTAATTATTTAAAACTTATAATCCTTATATATAAGTTTTATAAATTATAAATACTTAGTTATGCTTAGTACATAAGCAATGGTTATGACGATTAACTGTTTATCCACCCTATCACCATAGTCTAGGAGTTACACAATGACCGACTCAACCGCTACCCCAAATGATAAAAAAGCGACGCCAGACATGGAGCGTTGCCCTGTAAATCACAACAGCAGTACGGCTGCTACTAACACCACCTATGATCAAGGTGACGACCAAGGTCCCACCATTCATAGTGAAAATATAGATCACGCTCACGCGCCACAGCGCCCTAGTATGGGTGGCTGCCCTGTCATGCACCAAGCCCACACCACCACTTCCTCTGCCGCCACTGATTGGTGGCCGAACAGTTTGAATTTAGACATCTTGCATCAGCATGACAAAAAGACCGACCCTATGGGTGCGGATTTTGATTATGCGGAGGCTTTTAAGCAGCTA
This sequence comes from Psychrobacter sp. UBA3068, assembly GCF_002366815.1. Taxonomy (NCBI): domain Bacteria; kingdom Pseudomonadati; phylum Pseudomonadota; class Gammaproteobacteria; order Moraxellales; family Moraxellaceae; genus Psychrobacter; species Psychrobacter sp. UBA3068. The sequence continues at coordinate 6,130 of NZ_DFBY01000015.1, forward strand.
GATTTAGAAGCGGTTAAGCAAGATTTAAAAAACTTAATGACTGAATCACAAGAGTGGTGGCCAGCAGATTGGGGCCATTATGGTGGCCTTATGATTCGTATGGCCTGGCATTCTGCTGGTACTTATCGTCGTGCTGACGGTCGCGGCGGCTCTAATACGGGTAATCAACGCTTTGCCCCATTAAATAGCTGGCCTGACAATGTCAACCTTGATAAAGCCCGTCGCCTGTTATGGCCTATCAAGAAAAAATACGGCAGTAAATTGTCTTGGGCAGATTTGATGATTTTAGCGGGCAATATGGCCTACGAATCGATGGGTTTTAAAACCTTAGGTTTTGCTGGTGGGCGCGCTGACATTTGGCATCCAGAAAAAGACATCTATTGGGGCTCGGAGCGTGAGTGGCTGGCCGCTACCGAAAATCGTTACGACAGCGATGAAAACCGTGAGTCGCTTGAAAACCCGTTAGCAGCGGTACAGATGGGCTTAATCTATGTCAACCCTGAAGGTGTTGATGGCAATCCTGACCCACTAAAAACCGCTAAAGACATGCGTACTACCTTTGCTCGCATGTCCATGAACGATGAAGAAACGGTGGCATTGACCGCGGGTGGACACACCGTTGGTAAGTGTCATGGTAATGGCGATGCGACTGTATTAGAAGATGAACCAGAAGCCGCTGATGTGACTGAGCAAGGCTTAGGCTGGCGCAATCCTAAAGGTCGTGGCAATGCAGGCGACACCGTTACAAGTGGTATTGAAGGGGCCTGGACAACCAATCCTACTCAATGGGATCACGGCTACTTCGAGCTTCTGTTAGGTCACAACTGGGCATTGACTAAAAGTCCAGCAGGCGCTTGGCAGTGGGAGCCAACCGACATCAAAGAAGAAGACCGCCCGCTAGATGCGCACGATCCAAGTGTACGCCGCAACCCAATCATGACTGATGCGGACATGGCCTTGATTAAAGACCCTATATACCGTGAGATTTCAGAGAAGTTTCATCAAAATCCAGACTATTTCGATGAAGTCTTTGCAAAAGCATGGTTTAAACTGACGCACCGTGATTTAGGTCCTAAGTCTCGCTATTTAGGCGCAGACGTACCAAGCGAAGACTTTGTCTGGCAAGATCCTACTCCAACCGGCAACACTGACTTGACGGCTGATGATATTGCAACTTTAAAATCGCAAGTGTTAAGTAGTGGGCTGAGCCGCCGTGAGCTAATTATCACGGCATGGGATAGCGCACGTACTTTTCGCGCCTCAGACTATCGCGGCGGCGCCAACGGTGCACGCATTCGTCTAGCACCGCAAAAAGACTGGGTAGGTAACGAGCCTGAGCAGCTCCATCGGGTGCTTGAGACGTTGACACGTATTCAAACGGAATTTAGCAAAGACGTCAGCTTAGCCGACCTGATTGTTTTGGCTGGTAATGCCGCGATCGAGCAAGCCGCAGACGCCGCGGGCGTAGACATCACTGTCCCATTTAAAGCGGGGCGCGGTGATGCAACCGACGCCATGACTGACACGGACTCATTCTCTGATTTGGAACCTTTACACGATGGCTATCGTAACTGGGTTCAAGGTGAGTACATCGTATCACCTGAAGAGATGCTGCTCGATCGCACTCAATTGATGGGCTTGACCGCGCCTGAGATGGTGGTGCTGATCGGTGGTATGCGCGTGCTAGATACCAATCATGGTCAAAGCCAATATGGCGTCTTTACTGAACGAGCGGGCGTGCTGACCAATGACTTTTTTGTCAACTTAACGGATATGAACTACACTTGGCATCCTGTAAAAACAAGCGATAACACAAGCAGTACCGCTAATACTTATGAGGTACGCGAGCGTAGTACAGGAAAAACCAAATGGCAAGCCAGCCGTGTGGACTTAGTGTTTGGCTCAAACTCTATATTGCGTTCTTACGCTGAACTGTATGCGCAAGACGACAATTTAGAAAAATTCGTTCATGATTTCGTCCGCGCTTGGAACAAAGTCATGAATGCGGATCGTTTTGATATCGCTGAGTAAGGTACTAACTCACTCCAATCTTAGTGATTGAATGTACAATCGATAAACCGCTGTCTTCTAGAAGACAGCGGTTTTTTTATGCAGTCAGGGCCGCTTATTTCCCATCATTCCTGCTTATCTTTAAATAAATGAGAAACTCTATATTCCCAATTATTATAAATTGATAGCTATTTATTATATACAAGAATAATAACTTTGTTTTACACTACTCCTTTACGACATATTTTTACCTTTTCATTTTATGTATACAGACAGGGTTTGTATATTTACACAATAGGATTCAATAATGGCAATCGATGTAGTGGTCAATCAGCGGCATTTACAAATTCAGCTCAAACAGCTGGAGACAGTATGGCATACGGTGATTAATGGCTATAACTTAAGCCAAGCAGCGACAGTACTGCACACCAGTCAATCGAGCTTGTCAAAACACATTGCTGCGCTTGAGAATCAACTTAAAACCGAAGTTTTCATTCGTCAAGGCAAACGGCTAACCGGCTTGACTTCTATGGGCACAGCCCTCATGCCGCACATCGAATCGATATTTGCTGAAATCCGTACGATTGAAAACCTTAGCCTTGATTTTAACAATCCAAATATCGGCACACTAACCATTGCCACCACTCACACGCAGGCGCGTTATGTGTTGCCACAAGTGGTCAAAGAATTCAAAGATCGTTTTCCTAAGGTCAATTTGATCCTCCAACAAGCAGATCCTGAGACCATCGCGCAGATGGTCATTCGTGGTCAAGCGGACATTGGTATTGCCACCGAGTCTCTACTTCATAACAGTTACCTCAGATGCTACCGATACTATGACTGGACGCATCGCGTCATCGTACCAAGCGATCATGAACTTGCCAACCAAGCGTCTATTGACTTACCAACTCTTGCCAGCTACCCCATTGTCACCTATCACGGCGGCTTTACGGGACGCGGGGCGATTGACAAGACTTTTGAGGAAGCCGGCTTAGAGCCAGATATCGTCATAGCAGCGCTCGATGCTGATGTGATCAGCACCTACGTGGGTCTTGGTTTAGGCATTGGTATTATCGCAGAAATGGCATTTGAGCCGAGCCACTATCAAAACTTAACGGCCATTCCAGTGGATCATTTTGGCCGCTTCACCAGTTGGATGGCCGTACGTGATGACGCAGAGATTCGCCAATACGGTCGTGCCTTTATGGAGCTGTGTCAGAAACAATTTGACAACTAAAACAAGGCGGCTAAACCGCTGGTGTCACCTTACCCTACCTTTACCGAGCTTATGTATAAGTGATAAAATAGAGTCTAGAATGTTATTCAACGTTTGATTTGTTTTTTATTTCTGCATGTATTGCTGGACGCCTAGACATTTAATTGTGCCTGGGTGTCGATCACTGCATGTCCATTTGCTCTTATGTAAACAGGTGATACCGCTCATGGAAAAACTCGTAGCGATCATTATGGCAGTTTTTGCCGCCCCTTTGCTGATCGGCGGCGCTTATCTGCTCTCTTTAGGGGGCAGTCCCTATTATGTTATTGCTGGCATCACGATGCTCGTCACAGCATTTTTATTGTTTAAAAGACATTGGAGTGCTTACGGGCTCTACACTGTCTTTATTATTGCCACTGTCGCTTGGGCACTTTGGGAGTCCGGCTTTTATTGGTGGGCACTAGCGCCTCGAGTCGGCTTTCCACTCATATTTGGCCTGTTGATGTTGTTGCCTTGGGTAGCTAATAAGATGCACGGCAAGAAAACCCGAGTATCGGCAGATACTACTAACAGCGCGCTAAATAAAGACAATTTTAAGAAAAACCCTCTTTATTATTGGGGTCTGTTAGCCAGCGTTGGTGTTGGTGCCCTGCTTTCTTTTGGCAGCTTAGCAAACAACGCCACAGACAAATTAGGCGAACTTGATTTAACCGCCACTTCAACTGATACGTCTGCCAGTCTTGGTGACCCACTATCAAATGGTGAGCAAACGTCAGAGGGTGAATGGAGTGCATATGGTCGTACTGACTATGGGCAACGCTACTCTCCTCTGACTCAAATCAACACCAGTAACGTTAAAGACTTAGAGCTTGCTTGGCAAATCCAAACAGGCGATGTAAAAGGTCCTAATGATGTCGGTGAGACGACCTATCAAGCCACGCCCCTAAAAATCGGCAATGCTTTATTCATGTGTACTCCGCACAACTGGGTATTGGCATTGGATGCAGACTCTGGTGAGACCTTGTGGAAGTTTGATCCTAAAGTAGAAAAAAACCTACAACGTCAACACCAAACGTGTCGAGGCGTGTCCTACTATGCTGGTCAAGCGGATGCTGATAACGTCGTTGCAGACACCAATACGGCAGCAAGTGGCAATAGTAGTGTCATCAACACTGCTACTAGTAAAGCGACCACCAGCAATGTGATGGTACAAAAAATTGCGGGCAACACTTTTGATAACGCCTCGACTCAATGCGATGCCAAAATCTTTATTCCTACCTCTGATGCCAAATTATACGCACTCGACCCAAACACTGGACAACGCTGTCAAGATTTTGGTGACGATGGTGCGTTAGATTTGATGCATAACATGCCCTTTAAGCAAGCCGGTTACTATTATTCGACCTCTCCACCGATCGTCGCAGGCGGTGTTATTATTGTGGCGGGGGCAGTCAATGACAACTATGATGTCAACTCTCCCTCTGGTGTTATCCGTGCTTATGATGTCAATACTGGCGAGCTCATGTGGAACTGGGATTCAGGCGATCCTGACAAAACAGCACCTTTTGACGTCAATGATCCAACCCAAGTTTATCGCACCAGCTCGCCAAATTCATGGTCGACAGCCAGTGCCGATGAAGCGCTTGGATTGGCGTATTTCCCAATGGGTAATCGTACGCCCGACCAACTAGGTAGCTATCGAAACGCCGCTGAAGAAAAATACGCGACGTCCGTTGTTGCTTTAGATCTCAAAACGGGTGAAGCACGCTGGGTTCAGCAGTTTGTTCATCACGATCTTTGGGATATGGATACACCTGCCCAGCCCACGTTGCTGGATCTAGACACCGCCGATGGCGTACAGCCTGCCCTTGTCGTTCCTACTAAACAAGGCGATGTCTATGTCCTAAACCGTGCGACAGGTGAACCCATTGTACCGATCAAAGAGCGTCCAGCACCCCAAGGTTATCTGGTAGCGGGTGAACACGCCGCTCCCACGCAGCCTTACTCTGCTTTGAGCTTTGAGCCTGAGCCACTCACTGAAAAAGACATGTGGGGTGCAAGCTTAATTGATCAGATGATGTGCCGTATTGAATTTAATCAGCTCAATTATGATGGTCGTTATACGCCACCATCGGTTGAAGGCACTCTGGTCTATCCTGGCAATTTCGGTACCTTTAACTGGGGCGGTATTGCTGTCGATCCTAAAAATGGCGTAATGTTTGGTATGCCAACTTATCTGGCATTTAAGTCAAAACTCATTCCTAGAGACAATCTTGGTGATGCAGAAACCAATAAAGGTGAACAAGGGGTTAATGCCAATAAAGGCGCAGACTATGCGGTAGAAATGGGACCCTTCTTATCACCGTTAGGCGTACCATGTCAGCAGCCACCATGGGGCACCATAGCAGGGGCTAACCTAGCGACCGGTGAGATTGCCTATCAGCGTAAAAATGGTACTGTACAGGATTTATCGCCTATTCCACTAAAACTGGAGCTGGGTGTTCCTGGTATTGGTGGACCCATTATTACCCAAGGGGGCGTGGCATTCTTGTCAGCTGCTACTGAAAACAATTTCCGCGCTTATGATTTAAAAAATGGCGACGTGTTGTGGAATGTGCGCATCCCCGCAGGCGGTCAGGCCACGCCAATGACCTACTTGAACTCTAAAGGTGAGCAAATGGTAGTGTTGGTTGCTGGTGGACATGGTTCAGTTGGCACAACTATTGGTGACTATGTCATGGCCTATAAACTTGCCGATCAAGCCGAATAGTATTATGTGTTATTGATCAGACCGTTCTAGGGCGTGTCATCAAATAGAACAGTTATTTTAGAATAAGCTATACTAA